>CAKZNV010000073.1 GCA_937132085.1 uncultured Rubritalea sp.
GTCACCACATGAGGTGAATAAGAATGAGCTAGCTACTAGGCTAGATGCGATAATATGTTTCATAATATAGGTTGTTAGTATTTGTATGGAATTGTTGCTACAGGGGCTAAAAGATCGTTCTCAGACCACCCCTTATTCACTATATGAAATAGGAAGGTGGGAACAAGACTATTTCGAATGAATCTAGCTCTCTATGGCTTCAGCCTTTTTGAGTTGTCAGTTTGAGCTAGTTTCTAGCTCCAATGATCGTTTGGACTCCAAGTTGTGTAGTTGGAGTTTTTAACAAATAGCGGTTCTATGAACTGCTGTAGCTCTTCAATTGCTTCTTCAAACGAGATAATCTCCAAACTACTCTTTCGCAGAAATGCCTTCCACTGAACCTGTTTGTTTTCATCCTTAGCAAATTCCTCGGAGTAGGCCATAGGTAGCTTATCCAGAATAGTAGTCTTTCTTCTATTAAATGTATTAGTGATCGCTTCGCATAGGAGTTCATAAGAAAACGACTGATTCTGACTCAACCACAATAGATCAAAAAAATCTTTCATGCGGCTATTACTAATTTCAAGAGAAACAGCGGCTTCGATTTTCTCAGCAATGACTGTTTCAACAGGGTAAGTAAGGAGCTTGGTTTCAGAATAATCTAAGACACTACGCCATCGTTGTTCTACTATATCGGGAGTGATAGCATCTCCATAACCAATATCGAATTGAAGTGGGATCCTTACATTACCCAGTAAGGCGGTAGCGGTGATTCTAACTCCTCCGTATGATTTATCATTACGTATTGTTACAGCTCTTATGTCACCCCATTTTAGAGCGTCAGCTTCTTTTGGCTCACTATTAAATATTTGGCTAAAGATCGATTCTAGTTCATCAGGAGTTCTCTGTTTTGAAGCGAGAAAGTCTGCATCTCGTGTCGGTCTGTGACCTCCGCTTGTCCAAAACCGAAAAAGCTGTGCACCTTTCAGCACGAACTCATCTGCATACTTACTTTCAGATAAACGAGCAAAAAATCGACTTAGCGCAAATTGCTCAAGTAATGAAGCATAGGGGATTTCCAGCTGTCTTGCCTTATTCTTTATGCGAGCTTGGAGTGAGGCTATGAGGTTCATTTGACTAGGTATATGAGGAATTTAGACTAGAGCCTGTATATAAGGCTGCATCACTTTAGCTACTCGTTGCATCTTCGCATAGATCATTATTTCGGAGGGCTTTACACCTCGATCGATAATATCTTTGAGAGCTTCGATACAGGTATCCAGTCCCACACGATTTCTATACTTAAAGCAATCTACGACAGTCCTAGCTGGATTAGTAATGGCTGTAGGGATGCCGTTGAGGTCGTGAATATCTATTCCTAGCGTAAATGCTTCATCAATACTTGATTTCACCACAGTAATAGCTGGATACGTGATCCTAGGCTTAACCGCATTTTGTCTCAGTAGAATCCATACGGAATGCGGCTGTTGCGTCCCAATCACATGAAACTGCAGAGCACTGAGTAGCACGATCACAGCTTTGGGCGTTCTAGCCGCTACTTCTGATAGACTGAGATTCTCATCAAGTTCAGCATCTGGATGTTGATACAGCCCACGTGTCAGCCTAATGATCGTCCCAGCCTTCACCGCACGAGAAATAGCCATGCTACTCACCCCCGCTTCTCGCAGAGTAGAATCTTTGAGTAGAGGGTGATTTTTCGCTAGTTCAGTAAGCGTATTTTGTTGGACGGTATTCATAGGTGTGTGCTTAAATTAACTTCTTTGTTATTAACTTACTTCATAATGGAACATCTACAAGGTAGAAATATTCTGTAGTTGATCAAAATCAGTAAAATAACTTATTGGTATGGCTTCAGAGCATAGGCTACACAACGTTTACTGATCCTATAGCGGGTTCTTGTGCCTACTCAATAAACTGACATGTGCTATAGGAATCGGGGTGAGGGGCTTAGATAAAATTAATGCTGAGGCTTTATCGTTCAAATTGATTTAGACATAAGTTAGCTTCACCTAGTCCAGAAATAATCATCTCATCAATTAAGTCTAGAGCCCGCACAGCTAGAGGTTCGGCTTGGTATTGCTGATAAATTCGAAAGACGAGTGCTCCAAGTGAACTAGAATCGACATAATTCTCAGAGAACGCATTGGTGTTTTCAGGAGATATTTGTAGGATGAAATCTTCACAGGCATTCATTGTGAGTTCTGGTAGCCGAAATTTTGTTTCCTCAAGGACGTTCATGAGTCTTGATGAGTTCGATTTGAAGCTTATGCTTTCAGAGAATTTTTTAACTAGATCATTGTATTCCGTGAGGTCTCTCTCTGATAGCTCATAGAAGCAGCTGGCTGCAAGATCTCTTACAGTTGAGTCTGTATCCGAAAATAGCCTGATGAGTGTGGCTTCACACCATTCTCGAGTATCGACTTGACCAATATTTCTTGCCGCTACCTCGGCTACGCCACGACGTTGTGATGGAGTTCCATCTAATGCCTCATTAATATATTCATCAGTTGGATGTGAGTAAAGCTTGGCTAAGGCGAGCAATCTTGCTCCAATTTCAGATTCTTTTTCGTCTTCATATCGAAGTAATATCAATAAGGATGGCAGGACGGATTCAAAATTTTGCTTAATAGCCCAACCTAGGAAATGATGAGAGTAGTGGGTTGAAAGAAGTTTCAAATTTAGTTGAGTTGTATTCAAAAATAACTCTAACGCCTTAAGTTGATCATATTTGATTATCTCATAAGATACTCTCAGAGCACAGGATTTGACTGATAGATAATTTTCTTCAGATAGCTGGTCAATTGTTGGTGTGAAACGCTGGAGGTATTCTTCATCCTTTCTAATCAAGTTAGCAATTGCAAGTATAGCTCTTCCGCGATCCGAATTTAACCCACAGTCTGAAATACTTCCTCCGTAGTAAGAAGTAGAATCTTCCTCTGTCGGTTGCCATAATTCACGCTCTGGATTTGGATGTTCGAGAGCAAGCCAATGCAACTTCTCAATAGACTCATCATCTAAACGTTGTTCAATTTTATTCAGTAGATCCGCTATGTTTCTGCCACAAGCTAGTTTGTGGTCTTCATAAGCTTTATCAATAACTAAAAGTTTGAGGCTGTCTGGGCAGTTAGTTTCAGAGAGTGACATCAATATCCAATCAAAGTAAATGGCATTTGTATCTTCAGGAAGTGTTAGAGCCAATCGAGCAAATCGCTCAGGTTCTTTTATGATTAGAGGTTTCATCGAGCTCGCTAGTTGTCGAGCTCCTCCCTTTAAGAAGTCTGCTCCACCATATTCTCGTTCAGTAGTATTGTATTTCTTGATTGCAGATCTCCATTGGTTATCAGTCATTTTTTCTTCTGCTTCTTGAGGGATTGGCGACATGACTGTTCCTCCTCTAATACCCCGAGGAGCTCTGTTCGCTGTGCCAAACTTTCGTTCGAGTTCGGCTATCTTCTTCTGTCCTTCATCACTCAAAAGATTTATTTGTATACCTCCGGCAAGAATGTGGACGGCATCTCCAGAAGCCTTAAACCCACTTTGAGTTTGCTCCCAAGTAGATCGATATCCGAGCACCAGGTTTTCGAGATCTCTCATACGTTCATCAGATAAATAAGGGGCAATCTTCTCTACAAGACAACGTGCGACCCAATAGGAACTATCAGTATAGCCACAGCGGAAACGCCAAGGTTGATCTTCCAAAACAGAGAGAGCTTGGTCGGCTAATTGTTCAGCTCCAGCAGTGAAAATACTCAATAGCATTTTATTGGAAAAATAACTCTGTCTATCTTGCAAATCTGAAATTATGGTCTGGAGTTTTTCAGGTGTATCTTTAGCGATTACCTTTAATGTATTTAGAATACCAGATTCACAGACTTGACGTAAATCGGGATATTTCGAACTGAAAGAAAACCCCCAGACAGCATCTACGAATGGCGGAGACTCGCCAGCGTAAGCACTCTGTTCGGCAAGCTCTAAGGCAAAGGGTAGAAAGTTTTCGATAGTATCCTTGGGGCAGAGTTCAATAGCTTTACTTACCGTCACCGCTCCTGACTGACCGGATGGGAATACTTCACTCCATTGAGGGGAGGCATCTTCGGCTAGCTGTTCTTCTTGAATGATTTGAACACGACGGCGAAGCCAGATATCTAAAAGTTCGATCACCCATGAAGGTTGATGCTTTTCAAGATCATAGAGCATGTCCCAAAATGTGCTATTTACAGCAATTGGAGCTCTTGTATCGTCGAGGCAACCATTAGCGATGAGGTGTAGAAATAGATCAAAAAATAATCGTGATTTCTTAAGAGAAGCCCACGACATCATGCTCTGGAGTCTAACTCTCCAATCTCCTAGCTCATCTTTAAATGGAGTCAGAAGCTCTGCAACTAGATCTCCATTCTCTTTTTGATGACGTCTTAGATAGTTCACTCCTAGATTAACTAGATTCTCACAATCCGAACTCAACCAGTCTGCGGGTAATCCGATTGAATGAGCATAGAGAAACCAAGAATTTGAGTAAAAGAAATGTTGCCAAACTAAGTCTGTAAAAGGTTCTGATTCGGTCTCCTCTTCCTTTACAGAGGCTAGCTTGGTTTCTAGCCATGGTTCAAGAATTAGCCACTCAGACTCACTGACAGTTGGTGCTGCAGATAGGATTGAAAGTGCCAAGTCCTTAATATGGACACGAACTTCACTTGAGTTTAATAGTTGTTCTAGTTCTGCTGTATATTTTGAGTGATCTGAATCACGTAAATAGGCGAGAACTTGGCGAACTTGAGCTCTCCTAAACAAGTGTTGCTCTGAAGACGTTAGGACTGAAACCAGAGACTCATTTTCTCTTACAAATCGTCGTGCAAAACAGTAGTCAAAGAAACTCTCATGACCAAATCCATATCGTCCTGATTGCTGAGAAATTACTCCTTCTGAAATCATTTGCTCAACATATCTTGGAGGGAGTTCATCAAGACTTTCTTTTGCAACCGAAAGTAGCTGAGTTTCTGTCATTTTTTGAGCTAAGAGATCAATGACCTTTGCCCAATAATCTTCTCCTGTGCCAAATCGTTGAGACACAGCCTCACGTTTATCGATCCAGTATGCATCAAACAGATCTTTGGTTGACCCAAATTGCGTTACGGATTCTGAAAATTCTCGAAGTTGACTAAATAGTGAGAGATTTTGAGGTCTAGTTAAAAGGTTTAGTTGTCTCTCGTTGAGAAGACTTGAGTCGATAGGTAGCTCCGCAAGAACTTGCTCAACTTCGGGACGGCTAAAATCGCCAACTTTGATTAGCGAGTCTTTCTGTTTCGTCAAATTTCTAAGCCGATGATAGTTATCTAGATCAAATTGCCGGCAAGCTAGCACTACATGTATAGGTTTCTTTCTTTTGAGAACCCTCACATCTTCGAGGATTGATTCTACTGCGTTAATGAAGTCGGAACTGCGACCAGAAGCTGTAGAGACAGCATCTAGCTGGTCAATGACCAAAACGGCAGCCTCACTAGATTCTAGATTGGATAAAACGAAGGCAGGGGACTCCTCTAACCCCATTTGTTCTCCAAGCTTAAAACCAGTGCTAGTAGGCTTTAAGCGATCAAGGCGAAAAGATAGGACGGGAATTCCGGATTCTCGTAGATTCTCCGTAACCTCCATCATGCAGACGCTCTTTCCTCCACCAGCATCACTCACCAAAAGAATATCTGTCTGCTTAGTAGCAGATTGAAGACGATCAATAATATTTGCTGACGCTTCACGTTGAATCAGATTTTTCCCAATAAGTCTTCGACGTATTTCAACTAGATACTGATCGGTTAACTCATTAATTTTTCTCGATGCTGTATCTGAGTCTGTAATAGTTCTGAGGTTATGCCCTAACGCTTGTAGTTTGTTTCTCAAATCTTCCCCAGTGAGTGTAACTCCTATGTGATCAGTGACAAATTCTCGCAGATTCCTGCGGATGTCAGCATGACCAGATAGAAAAAGAGCTCTCAATCGAGCATTGATCATATCTAGGATTCCTTCTTCATCAACAACTCTGACGAATATTCGTTTGAGAATATCAAAGTTTTGATCATTGTTTAGATTGTTACATTCTTTAACGAGGGATTGGTAAGATTTTTGATGTGCTTCATCTGAAAGGACATGCGTTTCAAATTCTGCAAAATTAGAGGCAAGTCGAGCTTGAACTGAAAGCGCTTTCAGTTCAGGAGCATCGCTGCCTGAGACGAGATAAAATGTGCTATTGTTCCCCAAAAGTTGTCGGAAAATCGGAGCCAGAATGTTTTGGTTATTCTTTCCTAGTTGACTCAATGTCCAGCTTCCAGATGCCTTGGATCGCTTATTTTGATGTAGCTCCTTACCATGATCAGAAGTGATTAAACATTCGGATTTTTCGACGGTTGGATCTTCGATGCAAATACTATTGATTTTTCCGTCTATGGCTCTGATAAGCTGTAGAATCATCCAATACTCTTCGTAACGATTTCCTAATTTGTCTGCAGTTCCACCAGTTAATAGACTCATACGTTTAACATTTGTGATTTTGGAGCTAAGGCATTATTTAGAAGACCTTTTAACGAAGTATGTGCTGTTGTTAAACTAAACAATCTGTCGCAAGCGATCGTGATGGTGTGGAAAGCACGGGGGGCAGTCTTAGTAAAGATGAGTGTTTCAGGATGTTGATAGGTGGTGGGCATAGACACAGCTGGAAATTTATATCAAACTATGTCTAACAGTTTCATCTTATTAGAGCTAGTATAAAGTAAGTTATGTTTTGTAATCAGGCTTGTTTCCATCCTTTTATCATTCCTCCTATGAAGGCTACGCTCAGGGCGGTTAGGAAGATGGCTCCAGTGGTGAGGAGGTAGTAGATGGTGGTTAGGATGATGAATATGTAGAAAAGCAATTTCATGAATTACTACATGTTAGGCTCGGGTGAGGGAGTTATCAAATGGATTCCCGTATGGAGGGAGCTCTGCCGTGCCTTCAACACGGGGTGGTGGGGGGATGAAGACCCAGGGTTGAAACCCAGGGCTTTGGATGTTTTGTCCCTTCAGGACTGAAGAATGGTGAATGGTGAATGGTGAATTTTACACAGAGTTCCTCTGTTCATTCCCTTTGCAAACGGTTTCTTGGTTTGATTTGATTTCCAAATGAGATAGTGGGGGTGATGTTTTTTTATGTTAAACATTCTAGACAATGTTTAACGTTTTGAAACAAGTGCTTAGGGCGTAAAAAAGCCTAGAGTTGGAAACCCTAGGCTTTGGATATTTTGTCTGTTCTGGACTGGTGCTTTTACTGTTGACTGGAAACTGATAACTCGCAACGCCAGTGAAGCGTTGCTACTTAATCAATTTCTCTTTCGCTTCAGCTCTTGTTAGGCTTATCGCGATGTTGCGGATGTGGGTTTGCTTGTTTTTCTTGGTTTCGCGTTTGGAGACTACCATGGTTTGGTCGCAGAGGTCGATGGCGTAGGGGATGTTGCCGGAGGACATACT
>CAKZNV010000074.1 GCA_937132085.1 uncultured Rubritalea sp.
TGGAAATTCTTATGGACTTTCTTTAGGCCTTTTTGGTCTACGTGGGTGTAGATCTGGGTGGTGGAGATGTCGGCATGGCCTAGCATTTCTTGGATCACTCTAAGGTCTGCGCCGTTCTGGAGCAGATGAGTGGCGAAGGAATGACGCAGGAGGTGTGGATACATCGTGGATTCTATGCCTGCGGCTTTTGCTCGCTCTTTGACTATCGCACGCACACGCTCAGGGCTTAGCTGACCACCTCTAACAGAAAGGAAAATTTGTGATGAAGTCTTAGATTTGACTAGCTGAGGTCGCTCTAGTTTCACGTAGCGTTCTATCGAATCTAGCGCTTGCTTGCCAACTGGAACGATTCTTGTTTTGTTGCCCTTTCCTGTGATCCGGATGAAGCCTTCGTCTGTGTCTAAGTTTTCTAAGCGTGCCCCACAGACTTCGGATAATCGTAAGCCTGAGGCGTAGAATAGTTCAAGAATAGCACGGTCTCGCTTACCGAGAAATTTCATGTGATCGATCGACTCTAACAGACCGATAACATTCGTCTCATGCACCGAATCAGGAAGCTTGGCATCTGGTTTGGGAGCGAGAAGAGGCTCAGCGGCGTCAACAGTAACGTAATTTCTGCCAGAAATAAACCTCCAGAATACTTTCAGATGCACCACTAAAATTCTGAGTGATGAAGCGGCTAGACCATCTTTCTTACGACTGCCCACATAAGCAGCTAACTCATCAGTCCCTACGTCATTCGCTGTGAGGCCTTTTTCATCCAGCCAGATTGATAGCTTCTCTAGTGTCTGTCTCACGGACATTTGATATGAGGTCGATAGCCCCCGCTCAGTCGCAATGTAGAGCACGAAGGAATCGATCAATCTCTCAAATGTCATGCTTTCGTATTATTTAGACAGTGGTGGGTAAACGAGGAATTCTTTGTCTCCTTCAACAAAAATGTAGCGACCATCAATACCATCTTTCCTCAGAACTAAGGTGTCCTTCATAGTGAAACCATCCTTGATAATCTTGTATTTGATTTCCATGATGGGTTCTATTGTATTCACACCGATATGAGTGAGCTTGTAGGAAACTCCTTCTCCGACCCATTCTTCTAACTGAAGTCTCACATCTTTTTCCCAAGCTTCGTAGCCTGGTGTAATGCGAACATCTGACTTAGGTGTGGCTACTACCTCAGAATTTTTCTCTGTTTCAGTCTCCACGACTTTTTCTTTATCATCATTGTCTGGACTCAGAGATTCTGTAGCCTTTTCAGTAAGAGGGATTCCATACTTCCAAATTAGAAACGCGATAGCTCCCAGAATGACTAATTTAATCAAACTAGCTCCAGCACTGGGTGTGGACTTAGTTGATTCAGCCGCTGGGGCTATAGTTTTATCGGAAAGCTTTTCTCCCTCCATTTCACTCTTATGTTCATCAGACATGCTTGAAATCTGAACTACTAACAGAGAAATTGCAATCTTCTGTATCATTTCTCTTTGCTTAAACGCAATGCCCAGTCCATCATCCCCACATGGCAAAAGAACGAGCAGACGCACTACTACTGTCCAGAGGACTCTGTGACTCACGTGAGCAGGCAAAACGTCTGATCCTAGCAGGTGAAGTGATGACTGGGACCACCCGTGTCAGTAAACCTAGCACGAAACTGGATCCAGAAGCAGACCTCAGCGTCCGTGAAAAGCCAAAATTTGTCAGCCGCGGCGGCCTCAAGCTCGAAGGAGCGCTTAAAGAATTTGGCATCGACCCAACAGGTCTAACATGCCTCGACTGCGGAGCCTCCACTGGTGGTTTCACTGACTGTCTGCTACAAGGCGGAGCAGTGAAAGTCCATGCAATCGATGTAGGAACGAACCAACTGGTGTGGAAAATCCGTAACGATGAGCGAGTCGAAGTGAAAGAGAAATTCAATGCTCGCTACATGGTTCCTGACGACATCGGCGAACTGGTAGATCTCGCAGTTACCGATGTCTCCTTCATCTCCCTCACTAAGATCCTACCACCACTATTCAGCGTTCTTAAAGATGGTGGAAAAATAATCTGTTTGGTAAAACCGCAATTTGAGCTTAAAAGAGAAGATATTAGCAAAGGCGGAATCGTCCGTGATCCAGCGCTGCATCAGAGAGCAGTCGACAAAATCCATGACTTTGTCACTCAGGAACTAAAGCGTGAATGGATCACCGTCACTGACTCACCGATCACTGGCACCGACGGAAATCGAGAATTTTTAGCTCTATTAGGATAATATGATAACAAGAATATCAGAGAAGTGGAATTGCTTGTTTGGCAAACCAAGCGTGCGAATCATTTTCATTAATGGTCGCTGCAAACTACTCTCTGGTAAAATGCGCTCAACTAAACTACGCGATCTTGCCTCACTCCTCCGAGACACTAATAGCCCTAATGCTTGGATTCACTTTTACTCAGCCAGCCACTCTAAGCCCTACAGATTTAGCTCCACCGTCCCTGAGAGAGCGAAGCAGAAAATCCGCAATATTTTATAACAATGCTCCAACTAGAACAAATCCGTGACTCACTCTGGGCACTCATTGATGATAAGCATGACTGGTGGCAGTGGGGTGTCCTCATTGGATGCTTCATTCTTTCTCTGATCACCCGTAGGTTGATTAATCGCACTTTTGACAAAACAGAATCTAAGTTTGAACAATTCTGTAAAAACTACCTACATACGAAAAAGGACATCCGTAAAGTCCCCATCTTTTTTGCTATCTATTTATGGATTGCTCAGGCTATTTTACCTAGGATTGGACAAGACTGTAAGTATGTAAACTCTATCGCTCTGTTAGTCACTGGATACTGTCTCTACAAGGTCACCACAGCTTTTGCTAAGAGTAAAGCCATGCCGAAATTCATTGGCATCATCGTGCTCGCAGCATTCGCTCTAGACCTATTTGGATGGCTTACCCCACTCCAGGCAGCACTCACTGATATCAAATTTAACCTCGGTGACATCACCATCGATATCTGGAAGATCTTCTCAGCGATCGCAGCTCTATTCGTTCTATTGTGGATCGTTTCCATCGCTAACAAAATAGTAGATTCCACTGTCCAGTCTCGACCAGAAATCCCGCCCTCCATCCGTGTTCTCATTGGCAAGGCATCCAGGCTATTCCTCTATATCACCGCCTTTCTCCTTACTTTAAAAATCGCTGGTTTCCCGCTGGGTTCACTAGCTGTCTTCTCTGGAGCACTCGGTTTAGGCCTTGGTTTCGGTCTACAGAAAGTCATCTCAAACCTCGTCTCAGGCGTCATTATTCTACTAGACAAATCCATCAAGCCTGGCGATGTCATCGAGATTAATGACACCTACGGCTGGATCAACACACTACGCACCCGCTACGTATCAGTGCTCACACGTGACCGTAAAGAAATCCTCATCCCGAACGAAGACTTCATCACCAACAACGTCATCAACTGGTCCTTCTCTGACAACAACGTCCGTATTCGCACCAATATAGGCATCGGTTATTCTTGCGATGTTGAAAAAGCCATTGAGCTCTGTGTTGCAGCCGCAGCCAAGATTCCACGTGTGCTTAGAAACCCAGCACCAAAATGCCTACTCATTGGATTTGGCGACTCTTCCATAGATCTTCAAGTCCGCTTCTGGATCAATGACGCTCACGAAGGTGTCGCCAATGTGCGATCACAAGTTCTGCTAGAAGTTTGGAAAACTTTCAAGGAACACAACATTGAAATTCCTTTCCCTCAGAGAGAAATCACAATCAAGTCCGAAAACTCTGACCTCAAAGGAATAGGCTAGTAACTACATGGCTACTGAGCAACAAAAAGGGCTGATTTACGGATTAGCCGCGTTCTTTCTTTGGGGCGCTCTACCTATTTACTGGAAGGAACTCACAGAGATATCCCCTTCGGTAATAATCGCTCACAGACTGATCTGGAGCACGGTCATGTTATTTGTCATCATCCTCATGCGAGGACGACTTGGCATTCTGTTAGAGAAAATTAAAGACCCTAAAATGCTCATCGGATCATTCTTAACAGGAGCACTACTCAGCAGTAATTGGCTCATCTATGTCTGGTCTACTAATAATGGCAAAGTGGTAGAGATTGCCTTAGGCTATTACATCTTGCCTCTCTTACTCATCGTTCTCGGCTACTTCTTATTGAAAGAAAAACTCACCACGCTAGGAGTGATCGCAGTATGTATCGCCACTATCGGAGTGATCATTCAGGGCTACGGCATCGGCACATTACCATGGCCAGCACTTGGGGTGGCTGGATCATTCGCTATCTACAGTGTGTTTAAGAAGCTAATGAAGTCCGATGGATTTACTGCTCTGATTGTTGAGACAGCGATACTCTCACCCTTCGCCATAGCCTACCTTATTTATCACGAGACTAGGCACGGAGGCAGCTGGGGCAATGGATCAGCCCATGACATTTTGTTTATTGTCCTAACTGGTCTCGCTACTATCTCTCCCCTACTCTTCTTCACCTCAGCGGCGAAGCGTATCCCATTCACCACAATAGGTATGCTTCAGTTCATCGCTCCGACCGGCCAATTTATCATCGGCATCCTCTACTTCCATGAAGCACTGAATAACACTCAGCTCATCTCCTTCAGCTTCATCTGGTTTGCAGTCCTGCTCTATTCGCTCTCCAAACGATCAAAAAAATTCTGCCCAGAAACTTAGCCTAGATCACACTATTCAACAAAGGTAACTTGGCTGATACCCGAGTCACGAATCACGTTAAGAATATCGATCGCAGCTTGCTGATCACAGTCGTCATTTACTTTGACTTGTATTATTAGCTGCGCATCTTCACTTTCCGCCTCTTTTAGCATCTTCTTCAAGAAGACACCCAACTGAGCAATCGTTTTCACTTCAATCTCATCATTGATAAAAAATTGATTTTCAGCATCCACTCTGATTAAGGTGGTCACTGTCTCTGCAGGATAATCTCCTGGTTGCGAAGCTGGCATCATCATTGGCAAATCGACCTCTCTAGGTCTTACTGCAGCAGCTCTCAAAACCTTCTGTATGCTATTATAAACAAAAACAATTGCCGCTAAGCTAAGGACTAATTTCACCACCCTAGCCTTAGACATTAGAACAAGTCCTCCTGCTCTAGGGCTCCCTGCAGCATCTGAAAGGGATCGCCTTTCGCCCCGAACTCCACCCACTTGGTAGGTTCATGCTGACTAGCGCAGATTAGCTCCACAGTCTTCAGCCCCACATTTTCTAGCAGAGGTTGAATCGTCTTTTTACAAATATGATCATTATTACAATCGCTACTCAAATGCCCTAATAGAACGGCCATAAGCTTCTCACAGCCCACTTCTGAGATCAGTTCACCAGATTGAGTATTCGATAAATGTCCGTGTCTTGAAGAAATTCGCTGTTTCGTGCTCCACGGACGTTTCTCATCAGCCTCTAATAGCTCTTCATCGTAATTTGCCTCTACGAATAAAGCATCAGCCCCTTTTAAGTTTGTTCGCATCGAGTGCGTGACACAGCCCACATCTGTCACTAAACCAAATTTCGCCGTAGCGGACTCCACCACAAAGCCAACAGGCTCCGCAGCATCATGTGGAATAGGAAATGCATTCACCATTAGACTACCAACTTTAAACCCCTGCCCAGTCTGGAACACCTTCCAGCTAACCTCACTCTTAATCCCGTATTCCAGAGCCTCCTTGGTCATCGCATTCGCAAAGACAGGAATATCTCTATTCTTCAAAAACACATTCAACCCACGAGCGTGATCACTATGTTCATGAGTAAGAAAGATCCCTTTCAGGCGATCAGGATCTATTCCCAGTAGCTCTAATCTAAGCACTATCTGCTTAGCACTCAGCCCTATATCTATTAGAAAATCTCCGTCACTACAGGACACCACAGTCGAATTTCCACCACTACCACTGCCTAAGACTGCTACTTTCATACTCATCGGATTTGATTTTAGCGCAACCAAGCCAGTCCTCAAGCCTCTTTGTCAACTATTCATGCAACGCACTTTTTACAATTTTAGTCTTCTCTCTAGAAAATTATCACTTAAACCTTATCCCATGAACGCGATGAGAATACTAATCTGTGCCACCTTCACCATCATTGTGGCGGCACTTGTTTACACCTTTGTAAAACAAGATAATGAGCCAACACTAGCTGAGCTCAGACAAGAGCTAGCAGAAGCTCAAAGAAAAAAGCAACAAGACAGCTCATTCACATCGTTTAACTACCCTACGGAGCCTACCGCCATTCCGACTCCGAGCATGAGCGATCTAGAAGCTCAGCTAGCAGCAGAAAAAGACAACGCAGCGGAGCCTGAAGCCCTGACTCCAGAGCAAATCACAGCTCTCGCTAATGAAGCAGAAGCCCAGAGCTTAGAAGAAAGCGCACTCGATAGTGAGCTAGCGCAGCCAGCAGAAGGTAACGACAGAGCAATGCTCATCAAAGAAGCCCACGCTATGGCTCAAGTGAATCACTATGATTCTACTCAGCAAATCATCATCGTAGATCTCAAACGCCCAGAAAGCATCGTCATGGGACAGATTCTTGGTATTCGTCGTAATAACGGAATTCTAGGTAGAGTAAAACTTGCTGGCAAAGTGACTAGTAATCCAAACCAAGCATTCGCTGACCCAGTCATCCCTTCCTTCTTCAATGGCAAAGTAGACATCCAAGTGGGTGACGAGCTTATCATTGTCCCTTAGGTCATCCGTTTACCACCTATACTCATTACTCAGTGGCACACCTCACTATTTCCCAACTCAAGCAAAATGCCGGCGCTACAGCCTGCACTGCTACGGTAGATGTTCAGATTCAAAAGTGCGTCCCTAAGACCACCAAATCTGGTAAGCCCTACATTCTAGTCACCTTCGTAGATGCGACTGACCAGTTCAGTCTCAACATCTGGGAAAACCTTCCTCAGTATCAAACTGTCCAAGACCTAGGAATAGAGGCCTTTATTAGACTAGAAGGTGATTGGATTCAGAACCAATACGGCATAGATGGAGTGCGCTGGCAACTACGCCTCCTCAATAAAGGAGAAATCGCAACTTTCCTTAGCGGAGACCCAGAGACTAAAGCAGTCCAAGACAAAGACTGGCAAGACATCGTCACGCTCACTACTGCTATCTCAGACCCGAGGCTGAATGCACTTTGTGCTATTTTCCTCAGTAAACATGGCGACCACTTCAGACGCACGGCTGCGGCGAGAAAGAACCATCACGCTCGCAGAGGTGGACTAGTAGAACACGTAGCCCAGATGATGCGCTGCGCCTCAGCTATCTGCAAGGTCTACCCTAAACTAAACTTTGACCTCATGATCACTGGTGTTTTGTTTCACGACTGTGGTAAACTCTGGGAGAACAGCTATGCAGAATCAGGCTTCACTCAACCCTATGACCTCGAAGGCGAAATGCTAGGCCACATCCCGCTAGGCATTAACTTCGTTGAGAAACTCTGGACTAGCCTTATGGCTAGCGACCATACAGCGAACTGGGCTGAACTGCAGCCTAGTAGCGACCTAGTGCGCATTCACTTACTACACCTCATCGCGTCACACCACGGCACTTACGAGTTTGGCTCCCCTACTCTGCCTAGAACTCCTGAAGCTCATGCTCTACACCATATTGACAATCTCGATGCCAAGTATGAGATGTTCAAGCAAGCCTATCAAGTATCTAGCGAGCTAGCTCCCGGTATCTATGAGAAGCAATTCCCACTTCCAGCAAACCTAGTCGCCCCACTCCAGCATTTTGAAAATGATAGTGATGTTAGCGACGATCTAGAGATCAACAATGACCTCGAAGTGAAGCCATTTGACGGTGAGTTGTTTTAGTCTGCTAAATAAAGCGACTAACAATCTGATCGTAATACGCTAGCAATACGTAGCAAATTCCTACTGTAGCGATTAGTAGCCGAGTAACGCGGAGGCGTTTCATCCAAAACATAAATGGTAAGGCTGCGATGATCAGCTTCCCCCAATGCGCCCACCACTGAGCACCTGTGAACTGTGCTTTCATGACCTCCTGCCTGGCTTCTGAGCCTGTGCTGTATTCAGCATAAAGCCCATACAACTGAAATAATACAAATACAGTGCCGAAAATAGCAAAGGCTAATCCGACCAATCCAGCCTGCCGAACAATCGCCACATCCTTATGTAGCAATCCAACAACGCCAAGCCAAACTAAACCCCAAGCTGCACCAGTAGCGATAAAGCCTGCTATGCCGACAACTTGTTCCATGGGTTTTACGTCGTGGTAAATCTTAGTTAATCACCAGATTCTTCCCAGGCAACTTCTGCAGCATCTGCCCAGAGACTTTCTAGGTCGTAGAGCTCTCTCATATCTTCGAGCATCACATGCACCATGACATCAACGTAGTCCAGAATCACCCAGCGAGCGTCTGTCATACCCTCTGTCCTGAAAGGTTCAGTCTTATGGTTCTGCATAAGATCTTTATCCATATCACGGAGAATCGCCTTCAAGTGAGGAGCTGATGTTCCAGAACAAATCACGATGAAATCCGTGATCGATGATTGTCCACGTAGATCAAACACACGGATATTCTCCGCTTTATTCTCTTCCGCTGCATTTGCACATGCCTTAGCTAGTTGTATTCCTTCAATCATTTCCTTATTTCTCCACTAATACGTAGTTATAGTCTATAAAAAAAGACCCAAGTTTAATGGGTCTCGTTTATCATTAAATTTTTCACCCTCAAGAAATTCTATATAAATCAATACAAAACAGAAAATGGTGGAGCATAGCGGAATCGAACCGCTGACCTTCTGCATGCCATGCAGACGCTCTACCAATTGAGCTAATGCCCCCAATCCCTACTTGGAGTGTGCAGGTGGATTAGCTATAAATCATGGTTCATGCAAGCAGAATATTCTATTTTAGATGGAGTAATGAGTTTAAACATACAGCCTGCAAGTCCATGTAGAACTTGCAGGCTGCTTGGGTGACAACACCTGAGCCTTGCATTTCAGCTGTCAGACACTACACAAATCCTCTTTAATCAGCTTATTCAAAAGCCCCTCTCTGCTTCACAGTCACCGTATCTTTAGGGTAAACTAGTAAGCCCTGATGCGCTGGTAAATTGATATTAAATTTATGGCGTTTGCCATTTCGAGTCAGATAAACATATTTGCTACCAAAAGCATTCCTGTCTCCAGCTGCCTGAATTGCCTGAATCAATGTCATCCCCTGTTCCCAAGCCACCGGACCAGCTCGATGCACATGCCCGCCTATACTGAGTGTCTGCTTAGCTACGCCATCCACCCCTTTTACGATGACTTCAATCACCGGCTCTTGGTAAATCTTATTCGACTTATAAATCTGTTCTATTTTTCTCTCCAATTGATCATTAGTCAGACCTTGAACCTTAATGATCGTCCCTGTCAGAGGAATCTTAATCGATCCCGTAGCCCCAACATGGTAATTCCCATTCACCTGAGCTTGTTCAGTAGTCGGCACACCTTTGATACTGATGATAAGAACATTCCCTTTAGCGATTTTGTCGTGAACATTTTGTCCCAAGACACAGCACACCCCTAGATATAGCATTATTAACACTTTCATAATTTATATAATATTTAAACAGTTATGAGATAAGACAGGCTAAATATTATTTCGTTCAAAAAACTTTAAAAATTATCAAATTACTGGACATTTGGCTAAAGCAAGGGTAGGAATCAATTCTATTATGAAAGCAATTATTAATACGTTGTGTGCTTTTACTGCTGTTTTATCGTTATCAGCAACTGCACAAACTGAAAAACCGCCAGAAGATACACGTGAACCTGTTGCGGCAGACACGGAAGAATTTTTACTCAAAACAGATCTTTGGGACACCGATATCAAACAGTTTGACAAGGATCACCAAAAGTTCCTTTTCAAGTGGCTCTCTTCCGCGAAGAGAGGCCTCCGTTCTGAAGGTGAAAAGATCACTACCTTTGGTGTTGATACTGGTGAGATCATTTTCGGATCAAACCAGGGCAAGAACATCAAGACGATCACAATCTCACTTTACAATAAAGGTGATGACAAAAAGATCACAGTGAATGCTCTTAAAGCATTGACCAAGAAGATGTCTGAGAGAATCTCAGCGAAGACAGGAACTTCTCCTGAAAAATCCACTAAAAAAGGTGCCATCACTGTTCAGAAAAGCCTCTGGAAATTTGGCAAAACAGCATTCCTTTTAGAAGCATCTATTAGTAGAGCTGATGGAGCAGAATTCCTCAGACTACGTGTAGCTTCTACCAAGACGCTAAAAGACGGCAACCAAACAGCAAACCGCTCAAGCCTCAAAGGCAACGTCGTTGAAGATAGAGTAACTGGTGATGTATACCTAGAAAACATCCCTATGGTGGACCAAGGTAAAAAAGGATATTGCGCCTGTGCTTCTGCAGCTCGTATTTATCAATACTACGGTCTCACAATCGACCAACACGAAATCGCTCAAATGGCTGGCTCAACAGCTGCTGGTGGAACATCTATCGTGGAAATGGTGACAGCTCTTAAGAAAGCTTCTTCAGAGTTAGATTCACGAGTTCTCATCAACTACGAATATCCTAAGAACATGACGGATAAAGAAAGTAACTATAAAAAGTATCTCTCTGGCAACAAGGAAATGATGAGAGATATCAATGCTTACCAGCAGCTTGCTAAGAAAAAAGGAGGCACAAGCTTCAATATTAAAGGCGAGAAACCATACGCAAGAATTCCTCACGGTTACACAGTTTCGTTTCAAGGGTTTATCCAAGACTGTGACCCTGAAATCTACCGTGAAGTAATGATGAAAAAGTCATCATTCAAGCGTTGGAAGAGCAAGATCGAAGACTTCATCGACCAAGGCATTCCAGTTGGTTGGTGTCTACAGCTTGGGCTATTCCCTGAGCCAGGACTTCCTCAGGCTTCAGGTGGTCACATGAGACTCATCATTGGCTACAACAAGAAAACTGATCAAATCATCTACTCTGACTCATGGGGTGAAGGACATGCTAAGAAGAGCATGGATGCAGGTAAAGCATTCTGCATGACTAACGTGACCCTCGTTCTTCCTCCATCTAGGTAAGATCCAGTTCAAATCGCTAAACTTTTCAATGCGCCTATCTTTATCGATAGGCGCATTTTTTATGTGAAAATCACCATTTAAGCTCTGATAGAGCTGGTCAAGCAGTGACTTATCTTGTTAAGAACATTCACAGAAACCAATTAACAATAACATCTATGTATCCACAAACTTTCCAAGACCACCTAAGCGAGACCATCTCTGATATAAAAAGTGCCGGCCTCTACAAGTCTGAGCGCTACATCACATCGACTCAGAATGCTACTGTCACTCTCGATGATGGCTCCAATGTGATCAACATGTGTGCCAACAACTACCTAGGACTATCAGACCACCCTAGAATCATAGAGGCTGCATCTAATGCGGCAAAGCGCTGGGGATTCGGAATGGCTTCTGTGCGATTCATCTGTGGAACTCAGACTCTTCACAAAACTCTCGAAGAGAGAATCTCTCAGTTCCTCGGCACTGAAGACACGATCCTCTACCCATCATGCTTTGATGCTAACGGTGGACTTTTCGAAGTGCTACTCACCGCTGAAGACGCAATCATTTCTGACAGCCTCAACCACGCATCTATCATCGACGGAGTAAGACTCTGTAAAGCAAAGCGTTTCCGTTATGCGAATAACGACATGGCCGACCTAGAAGCCAAGCTCATAGAAGCAGACGAAGCTGGTGCAAGATACAAACTCATCACAACAGACGGTGTTTTCTCAATGGACGGCATCGTTTGCCAACTCGATAAAGTTCACGAACTAGCAGAAAAATATAATGCTATTGTTCACTTTGATGACTGTCACTCTACAGGCTTCATGGGAGCTAAAGGCAGAGGAACTCACGAACACTGTGGGCTTTTCGGCAAGATCGACATCACCACTGGCACACTTGGTAAAGCACTCGGTGGAGCATCTGGTGGCTACACATCTGGTAAAAAAGAAATCATCGAGCTACTTCGTCAGCGCTCACGTCCATACCTCTTCTCTAACACAGTAGCTCCAGTCATTGCAGCTGCTTCACTTGAGGTCTTCGACATGCTCGAAGAGTCAACTGAGTATGCAGACAGAGTCAAAGACAACACCGAATATTTCCGTTCTAACATGGCATCCACAGGATTCACCATCGCTGGAGTAGATCACCCTATCTCACCAGTCATGCTCGGCGACGCGGCATTATCACAGCAGTTCTCTCAGAAGCTTCTTGAAAACGGCGTATACGCTGTAGGATTCTTCTACCCAGTAGTGCCTCAGAACACAGCTCGTATAAGAACACAGATCAGTGCAGCACACACTCGTGAGCAGCTTGATAAAGGCATCGAGGCATTCATTAAAGTAGGCAAAGAGCTCGGCGTAATTTAAGCTCAGCGAACAATCAGAGCGTGACCAAATTTCAGCAAAACAACTTGCTGAAATTAGGTCTGCTTATAGCGTTGCAAGTGGATAAAAAGGCTGTAATCTAAATTAAGTTACCTATGTTTATCCGCCGTCTCATGATACGCCTACGCATCGCATTGATTCTTATCTTTGTGCTAGGCTCGCTTACCGTAATTGGCGGAATCATTTACCTGAACAATCAGGGGCTAAATAAAGGCATCCGCCAACAAATCTCTACCGAGCTAGAAAACCACGGTGTTTATGTAGAATTTGATAGCTTAAAATATCACCTCTCCAAAGGCCTCATCGCTGAGAATGTCACCCTCTACACAGACGCTACGAGAGAATCAAAGGTCGCCTTTTTGCCGAATATCATCGTTAACTTCGATAAAACGAAGTTGCTCAGAGGCATTCGTAAGATCAATAGTATTTCACTGATCAACGGTAATGTCGAAATGCCGATCAACCCCTACGATCCTAACGGCACCAGGCTCGAAATTAACGACATCAACGGCACTATCGTTGTCAATGATTTCAAAGCGATCACTACAAACAAACTGACTGCCAAGTATCAAGGAGTCCAGCTAGAGATCACCGCTAACCTTTGGCAAGAAAGCCAGGCGAAAGGAAAAAGACAGCCAGAAGAATTTTACAAAAAGAGGGCTGAAACTTATTCCAAGTTTCTCGAACATCTAGATAAATGGGATTGGTCAGAAGAAGGAGCTCCATTCATCCAGATCCAAGCTAAAGGAGATCTCAGCACACCACAACTCATCAATATCCAGTTCACTGCTACCTCTTCTGCGATGAGCTACCAATACTACCTCATTGAAGACATCATCATTTCAGGCGACTACAGTCACAACCTTCTCACTCTAGATAAACTCCAGTTTTATAACAACGATAAGTCCGTCCATGCTGTAGCCGACTATGATTTCAAAAACAGAGATTGTCACTATCAACTAGAAAGCGACATCCATCTCAAGGAATTGGTCTCCACATTCTTCGATAAAGAAGTGCTAAAAGGTGCGCAGATGAGCGAAAGCATTATCCGAGCGACTGGCGAATTCACTCTACCTCTAGCCCTAGAGGACATCCCCTACGCTAGTGTATTACCCAGCTTCGCAAACCCCTTTTCAGGCGTTGAAGTCCAGGTCACAGGCACCGCTAAATTCAAAGATTTCCAATATCTAGGCAGTCAGTTCACGTCACTCTCATCTGACTTTTCCTGGCATGACGGTGACCTCTACCTCGATAGACTCAATGGAGAAAGTGATGACGGTTTCATAAAAGCCAGGCTCTTAATCAAGGATCAACTCATTCAGTATAAAGTAGAATCCACACTCCCTCTAAAATCATATAAACCATTCTTCCCTAAAAACCCAAAGCTCGAGGCTCAACTAAAACAGATAAAGTTCCAACCTGACTCAAGCTTCTACTTTAAATCAAGTGGCAACATCAATGCCAATGATCTAACCGACTGGGCCTCGAAAGGTTCATTCAGCCTGACTCGAACTGGCTATGGTGAGGACATTTCAACTCAGTCCGTCGTGTCAAATTTCGATTGGAATAGAGGCTACCTTAAAGGAGACTTAAAGATCACTGGTGCAAAATTCCGCAAAAACGAAATCCAATCACTCACAACTACGATTGAATGGAAGGACAGCATTCTGAGCCTTACAGACTTTAGCATCCCAGATCTCGGCATTTCAGCAAAGAAGATCAATTCCAATATCCAACAGAAAGAGGGCAAACTCAATGGCAACGTTACCATTATAGATGCCAAGTTAAAACAACTAGTGTTTGGCCAGCTCGATGCTTCAGTCCGAACTGGTGAGAGTGATACTCATGGTCGAATCAATGTAACCAATGCCACATTCAGAGGTCAGTCGCTCATTCACATGAAATCTGATTACCAATTAGGAGCCAGCCCTCAGCTGAAAAACATCGATATTCTGCATAGCTCAGGAGGGATCACTGGCACGCTAATAAAGAAGACTGATGGATATTTCCATTACAACATGACCTCCACTGCTGATCCTAATATTTACATTCCCCTACTGCACAATAAAGGAACTCAAGAGACTATCTCAAAATTTGGCCTCGACTCAAAATCAAAAATTAAAATCACCTCAGTAGGTAAACTCAATTCTAAAGATCTCAGAGATTGGCAATCCACTGGATCAGCACAGATCTCGGACTTTAAATTCAATGGAGTGCCTCTGAAAAACCTCTCAAGTGAATACAAGATCAATGCTTCTAGACTACTTGCGTCTAACGCTAAGATCGAATTCGATTACACTAACTACACGCTACGTAGAAATAACTCTAAAGGCGCTAGATCAGGAGAAATTCAGATCGCTGAAGTCCTCGTAGACAACATTACTAAGACTACTTCTATTAGAAAACTCTCAGGTAAAGCCTACCCTGCTCCTATTGCTCGCATGTTTCATACACAAACTGCCGATCACATAGAAGAATACCATTTCTATGATCCTCCTAACTTAAGCGCTAGCGGCATCTTCGATAATATTCCAAGAGAAACTAAGGATAAGAAAATAGACTTCTACTGCAACTTCGCCTGCCCCAACAGCGTCACTCACTATAAATTCCTCGATGGCAACGTCGCCTTAGAAAACCTTAAAGTAAATTTACGTATTAAACAGAACACCATTTATGCTAGTAAAATATCTGCTACTACATTCAAAGGACCACTCCAAGGTGAGTTCACTGTCAATATACCTAAACAAGGACCCGCAAACTACTCAGGCAAGATGAATTTCAAAGCTCTCAGCTTTAGAGATATCGGAATTACCTACAACTTTGATGAAATTCCCAAGGGTGAACTTACTGGCAATCTCCACTTTACTGGACAAGCCGACAATCTCCGCAAATTCAATGCCTCTGGCAGCATCTCGCTCGATAAAGGAAACATCTTCTCAGCTCCCGTCCTCGGCCCCATCAGTCTCATCTTGAACCCCATTCTTGGTAAAGGCACATTTAACGAACGCTTGAAAAACCTCTCGGCAACATTCATCATCGAACAAGGCGTAGTGAAAACAGATAACATCCAATCACTCACTCCGAGCATGACTTTCGTAGGAGAAGGCTCAGTAGATTTAGTCACAGACCAAATGGACATGACCGTTCGTATCAACTACCGCGGCATCATTGGTAAAGCGATGGAGGTGGGAGCGGAAATCGTTCGACTCCCCTTCAACATGTTACGAGCGCTCTTCATGAACAAGAAACCAGAAGTCGCCGGCCTACTCCAGATCCGAGGCACTGGAAAATACAAGGACCCTAAGTGGCGAATCGTCCAGTTCGACGTCAACCGTGGTTTCAAAGGAAAACTTTTCAATCCACCCAAGGCTCTTATTGTTCCTTGACCAATTCTCTCTAACATCAGAGACTCTAATCACACTTAAATTACTCATTATGATCGTTAAACCAAAAATCAGAGGCTTCATCTGCATCACATCACACCCAGACGGCTGTGCTGCCCATGTTCAAGAACAAATCGACTACGTAAAATCCAAAGGCACTATCGCTAATGGACCTAAAAACGTCCTCGTTATCGGTTCATCTACTGGCTACGGCCTTGCATCCCGAATCGTTCCAGCATTTTCATCTGGAGCTAATACTCTAGGACTCTTCTTCGAAAAGCCAGGCTCTGAAAAGCGCACAGGCACTGCAGGTTGGTATAACTCCGCAGCATTTGAAAAAGCAGCTACTGCAGAAGGTCTATTCGCTAAATCACTCAATGGCGATGCATTCTCTCACGAGATGAAAGCTAAGGCAGTTGAGCTAATCAAAAACGAAATGGGGCCAATCGACCTCGTTGTTTACTCACTAGCATCACCTCGTAGAATCAACCCTGACACAGGTGAAGATCACCGTTCAGTGCTCAAAACTACTGGCGGAGAATATGTAAACAAGAACCTCAATACTGATAAAGGACTCGTAGAAGAAGTCACTATCGGAGCTGCGACTCAAGAAGAGATCGATAACACCATTAAAGTAATGGGTGGCGAAGACTGGGAACTCTGGATGAATGCTCTTGACGAAGCTGGTGTTCTAGCTGACGGCGTTAAAACTGTCTCATACTCCTACATTGGACCTGAGCTCACTTGGCCTATCTACACTGACGGAACTATTGGTCGTGCTAAGAAAGACCTCGAAGTCGTTTGCGAAAAGCTTAACAGCAAACTCGCAGATAAATACAACGGATCAGCGTTCGTATCAGTGAACAAAGCTCTCGTTACTCAAGCTTCATCAGCTATCCCTGTTGTCCCTCTCTATATCTCTATCCTCTACAAGGAAATGAAAGCTAAGGGACTCCACGAAGGATGTATCGAACAGATCGAGCGTCTCTTCTCAGACAGACTCTATGGTGCAGACCTTCAGCTAGACGAAGCTAAGCGTATCCGCATTGACGACTGGGAAATGCGTGACGACATCCAAGCTGCAGTTGCTAAAGCATGGGACACTATCTCTAACGAAAACATCGGCGAGCTAGCTGACTACGCTGGTTATCAAGAGGAATTCCTCAAGCTGTTCGGTTTCGGTATCGATGGTGTCGACTATGACGCTGAGACTGACCCTACTTTCTCACCAGCATCTATCGAAGCTTAAGAATAGCCTCGGTAAACAATTTCCAAAAGCCAGTCTGCCAAGTAGTTGCAGTCTGGCTTTTTTGTGCCCAGATCGCAGCAAGATCGCAGGCATAAAAAAAGCCCACTTTCGTGGGCTAGAGAAAAGAAAAATACCGAGAACAGGAATCGAACCTGCACGTCCTAAGACACCTGAACCTAAATCAGGCGCGTCTACCAATTCCGCCATCTCGGCTTCTTTTCGCTGGGCGGAAAACTACCCTCTTTTCTCATAAATGCAACATCTTTTTTGTGTAAAGCTGCATTTTATTTTCAAACGACCTTAATGTCATGCCCTTCAGAGTATGCGATACTTTCTCCATCCCTTTCTAGCACAATAAACCCATCATTATTTATACCTAGCACTTTGCCTATCACCTGTTGCCCCATACTCTGCATCGTCACGACCTTACCAGTTAATACACAGCGTTTTTGATATTCATAAACCAATTTATCATAGCCATTACCACACAAACTCCCCCACTGAAAGATCGCTTTTACCAGCTCAGCTAAGAGTTTTTCTCTCTCTACATTGATATCTCCCTGACTAAGTGAAGTAGCCGTATCAAGCAATGCGCTTCCAGACACATTCATTCCCACTCCGATCACTACCATTCCATTAGTCACCTCTATCAAAATACCAGCCACTTTTTTCCCACCTATATGAACATCATTGGGCCACTTTAACCCTAGCTTGTTACTTTTTTCTATAGCCACACTCTCTAGAGTTACTGCTACAGCCACTCCTACAGCTAGAGAGAAGCGATACCATAAACTTGGGTCGATATCAGGATCAATAACGAGCGAGAACAACAGCCCCTCTCCAGGCTCACATTGCCACGATTTACCGCCTCTCCCTCGACCTCCCGATTGAAAATCCGTGAGCACAATTGCTCCTGACTTTGCCCCACTAGATACTAGCTCTTTTGCGTAGTCACTTGTGCTAGTCAATCGATCAAAGTAGATCACACTATCTGGTGAGCGTTCATAGATAGGTGAGTATGATAAAAATTTAGGGACGTCGAACATAGGAAATTTTCTAATAATAAGCACCTCTAACAATCCGAGTAGTCAGAACCTTCCAGAAGATAATGGAGTAATGGCTACGACTTTTCTCGACAGGAAATACTGCGCTTGGTATTAATGTAATTTGAATCAAACCTATTTCTATGCAAGCAATTATAATCCAACCTCGAAAACCACTTCAATACGCCCCTATTACTACAGGGAGAGAACTCGCACATTGCCTCGTTGCCAATATGCCACTCCACACATTAATTGCCACGGAACTCGTTAGAGCTGGTTTTGAAATCATTGAGGAGAGTCAGAGTAACGGCCACACTGTGCGCCTCCCACTAGATCACTGGATAGAAGTCGGCGCTCTCTGCATGCTAGCGAGAGCTACAACCCCTACTCAGCTAGTGGACTCAAATGGCGACATTGTAGCATGGGTAGGCAGTGCTCGATCAGAGGACTGCACAGAGAAAATGATTACTGAAGCTCCATGCTTTAGAATTTCCTACTCATGGGATCTACTAACTCTCAACGAAGAGGTGTTAGACGCCATCCCGGAATCAGAGATTTTAGGAGAAGTAAGCAAGCTAACAGAAATTAATGGTAAGCTACACCTAGGGAAAGGATCCAAAATCCTGCCAGGCGTAGTCATCGAAGGAAATGTTGTAATAGGTGAGAATTGTAAAATCGGCCCAAATGCCTACATCCGTGGTAACACATCCATCGGAGATAACTGCACTATCGGAAATGCTGTTGAAATCAAGAATTCAGCCATTTACCCAAATACCAGGATTTCGCATCTTAGCTTCGTTGGAGACTCCATAATCGGTAGCTTCGTTAATATAGGAGCCGGAACTATTATTTCGAACTACAGACACGATGCTAGAAACCACCGGTCGATGATAGATGGTAAGTTGATCGACACTGGTAGAGATAAATTCGGAAGTATCATCGGAGATGGAGTCAGCACAGGTATCAACACCTCAGTTTACCCCGGAAGAAAGATCGGTAAAGGCCGCACGACTAGACCCGGCGCCATCGTCGATAAAGACCTCATGTAGCAACCTACTTAATAGGATTTTTCAACTGAGAAAAATCTGCGCCAGTAGGACTCTGGAATACCCTAAGACCAAACTCAGGTAGAACAGCATAAAGGTGATCAAATATATCTGATTGGATCGCCTCATAGTTCGCCCACCTATTGTCTGTAGAAAACACGTAGATCTCTATTGGGAGACCATGCTCACCAGCTTGAAGTTGGCGCACTAGCAATGTTTCGTCTTGAGAAACTTTAGGGTGATTCCTTAGATATTCGGTAATATATGCTCGGTAAGTTCCTATATTTGTTAGAGCTCTAGCATTGATAAGATCATCTTCATCAACATTGCGCTCATTATTCCAGAGTGTAATTTCTGCAAGTTTGTTCTCAATGTGCTTTTTCAGAAGAGACACCTTTTTCATTTTCTCAATACCTTCGTCATCTAGAAATTTGATACTCGATATATCTAAAGTGAGCGATCTCTTCACTCGGCGCACATTACTGTTACTCATTCCTCTCCAGTTCTTAAAACTATCAGAGATCAATGAATAAGTTGGAATAGTTGTAATCGTCTTATCCCAGTTTCTCACCTTTACAGTGGTCAAGGCCACTTCTAACACTTCACCGTCTGCTCCAAATTTTGGCATCTCAATCCAGTCACCTCTAGCAACCATTCTATTGGCAGACAGCTGAATACCAGCCATTAAACCGAGGATAGAATCTTTGAAAATCAACATCAGCACTGCCGTCATTGCTCCTAAACCTGAGAAGATCAGCAATGGAGACTTACCCACTAGCGTTGCTATTACGAAGATGATAGCGACCAGAATCAGAACAATTTTGATCACCTGGAAGAAGCTCTTAATAGGTAGTTCCTTTGAAACATCGTATCTTTGATAAATCCGATCCGCTATGTTGAGGCATGAATTGATTAACATCACCACCATCAAGACCAAGGATACTTCACTCACACTAGCAATCACATCACCGATCATGCCGACACCCTTCATGTAGGTAGCCCCGAAAATTAAAGGAGAAGTTTGCCAGACAATAATCACAGGAACTAACATTGAGAACCATCGGAACACTCTGCTTCCTAGCACCTCATCATCCCAATCATTTTTAGAAACCTTAACGAGCTTAGTGACGAACCTAAGTAACACCCTACGAGTCAAATAATAAGCAAACGCACTGACAATCAGAACCCCGAGAAACAACGTTCCCGTAATTAATAGCTGCTCAATAAATTCAAGTTTTTCACCAACATTAGGTTCTGTTAGATCTTTACCAAAGAAAAGTTCTGCGAGTAGATTGTGCCAAGCTCCGTGAGTCATGCATACCCAATAAAACAATCCATCCCGCAAGCAACTCTAAAATGATGATATTCAGCACTTAGCAGCTAATCCCCCACATCACTTGCCGACACCTTCGCTCCACTCACCTTCAGGCACAGGGATCGATTTGATGCTCTTCACTTTCAACACAGGATAAACCACACCGTCTTTACGTTCATAGCTAATGATACCCGCTACTCGCACCCAGCTATTGTGGGATATGTCAGGTAGCTCACCATCGAACTCTATCGACAACGGAATAGCCTTCGTGTCCGCAGCACAACAGGTCATGAACAAGCGATACAGGCGCATCCTCTTCCCGTCAGGGTTTCTGTTCTGCTCATCTCTAAGCTTACCTTCAGTCTCCACATAGAGACCATTCATCACCTTCTCTTGCTCCACATCACCTGCTGAGAAAAATAATTCTAACAGGTTTAACTGAAAGGCTCCATCAGCCGACTTGCTACGAGTATCCTCTAATGTCTCAATGGTAAACGGAGGGAGATCTACAAAACTAAAACTACTCGCATCCACATCTTTATCAGACAGCGCCATTTCATGTTTCACTGTAAACCCATGCTGAGTCACAGCCAATGCAGCGCCCAATGGAAGCAATAACAAAATCAACGCCATCATAGGATGCATATCACTACCGTGTTCGTGTCCACAGTCATCACCATGCTCATGCTCATGTTCTTCCTCGTGGTCTCCATGATCACAACAGCCTGCTGCTTTAGAGTCTTGAGTGCAGAGATTGAACACCGCTAAAACCATAGCTACCAGACCACCGATCAACACATAGATATGAAACTTATCATCTAAATACTGAGTCAACAGATCACTCTGATAAAACCAGATCAAGATCAGTCCCCAGGCTAGCACTCCAATGCTATACACAATGTGCTCAAATTTTTTCACTGCGCCACCTCCTCTGACACAAGTTCTATACCTTCACTAGCTTTCTCTATTTTATCAGCAAACATCTCACCCCAGCCCCAAGTAACTAACCCTACAATGAGAAACAGCCCTACACTAAACCAGAGTAGGAACCTCTTGGTCATCACTGTCTGATAAAGGAACAGTAACTTCACATCTAACATTGGTCCTAAAACCATAAACGCCATCTTCGCTCCATAAGAAACGAAACCGATCGCTGAAGCCATAAATGCGTCTGATGTGCTACACACGCTCAGCAAAAACGCCAAGGACATCATTCCACCTATCTCAGCGACAGGACTGGATAACGCCATCTCGAACTGTGATTGATACTGCACATAAAGCATGTTGAACATCGCAGCCAAAGCCGCACCAATCGTGAAATACACACCCACATCCACACAATCCCGCATTGCCGATCGCATTGCTGAGACAACCTTGGCATCATTCTGAGGCTCACTGTGAGAATGAGTATGATCATGACTATGGTCGTGATCATGATCGTGACCACAGCATCCGCCTTCATCATGGCTATGCTCTGAGCAATGTGCATGGTCTTGCTTTTTCTTATCGTCATGCGACCTCACGGTCTTCAGCACTGACTTACGCAGCACTTTCTCTACCGGAAGGAATAAAATGATTATACCAACAAACACCGAAATCCCGTAACCCATGGCACAACGAGCAAGCACGATATCCCAAGTAAAGGCGTAGTTATCAAAGGCATTCCATGTGCTCCAGATCGTAACAGGATTTAAAATAGGAGCCGCTAACATATAAGTAAATGCACAGCTTACCGGCAAACCTTTCGCCACTAGCCTACGGATCACAGGCACCACCGCACATTCACAAACTGGCAACACCAAGCCCATTAGACCACAGGTCAAAATAGCCAGCACCTTCTGCTTAGGTAACACTCTGTCCAGCATAGAGGCTGGCATATACACATCCATGAACCCACTGATCAGAGTCCCTAACAGAATGTAAGGCGCCCCCTCAAGAAAGAGCGAGAGAAAACTATACGCAAGATCCGGCCAGCCAATCACAGCCAGCGTCTCACCAAAGTATGCTAATAAGAAATCCATAAAACCAACAAACTTCTGCACCACGATCCCCCACAAAGCAAGCCAAGAGGCTGAAATATTAAACTAACCCAGACGATCTCCATAAGTTCTCTAGTTTCCTGAGAGAGCCAAGAGTTAGATGCCCGCTAAGCGAAACTATTTTCATGGAAGTTAAGCACAATGCCATCAACAAACGAAAACGCCGTAACAATTAAGTTACGGCGCTTTAGATTTGGTTACGGGAGTAGAATTTGAACCTACAATCCCGCTGTATCAGACTGTATATATGAATCGATAATTACTGTTGCTAGCATATTTTTGAATGTGTAAAACTATGTAACTTTATTATAAGGATTATTGATAATAATCCTCTCTTCCCGTTGCATAAATCGATATTTGGTCACCATCAATCATTGCAGTTATAGGAGGGCTAATAGTTAGGACTGGTGGATTGCAACTATGGTCAACACAAAATCTAAACTTAAGAGAACCGGTAATTTCTTCGTCTTCGCTAAATTCGACTTTTTCGCTCATAGAACCTGTGCCAAAATAGATCCCATCTTCACTATCATAACTGGCGTTAGCCAAGTCCCTAAAGTCCAGGTTCGCTGTATAATGGACTTCGGCTGTAAATGACACTTCACACTCATCATCACCAATACTGGTGATGTCAAATTCCACAGTATTCATACTAATAACTTCTATGTCTTCAACCTCTCCCTCTTCTAAATCTTCTTCTATAATAAAGTATTGTTCATTGAACACCTCATTGATTGTATCCAAAAAATACTGAGCGTCGCTTAAAATGGAGAGTTGTTGCTTGAGTAGTTTCTCTAGCTGATCCTCAATTTCTCTATCCTTAATAAGACAATATTCAATAAATTGTGGAATAGATTTGAAGTAGAAAAAGTGTTCCTTTCCTCCTTGATTACAGTATTTCGCTAGGTCAGGATCAGCAGAAATAACATGAATGTTATTACCCGTATCAATATAATGCTCTTCAAGTGACTGCATGGCAAATGCATCAGCAAACTCTTTACTTTTACTACCTTCTCCGAATGGTGGAGATTGCTCAAAGTATTGACTCATAATCATATTTGAATCAATACTATCTAGATTTATAGCAATGGTATTATGTGCACTCAGAAATTCATCTAGATCAGAAGTGAACTTATCAATTAGTTCTTGAACAAGTGAGTCTCTATTTTTCCGAGAATTCACCCAATGCCCATACTGTAATATATATGGATTATCTTTTTGTGCTCTATTTAGTGTAGCAACTGCCCCTACCGAATTAGATTTAATATGCTTGTCTAATTCACCTCGAATAGGACTGGGTAGTAGCAAATTCAACGGTTTCCCTCTAAAATGCTCACAGAATATTTTGAATTCACGACTTTCAGAGTTGTAATGATTTTTATCGAAAACATTAGTGTCTATAAAAACTTGAGGATGGAAATTCATATTAAAAAGAATGGCTTTATTGATTTAGACATAGGCTAGTTAGTTACTAGGGTTCTTTAGTAAATTAACTATCAGTTTATCATGTTATAAGGTTGCTCTCATGCTGAGATGAATACCAACGGATTGATTGCTCCGTGACAACACGACATAATTTAGCCAAAAAAGGTAGGTCTTCGGTCGGACACTCATCTCCAGTTTTTGTGTAATTTAGTTTAGCATGAACTATTTGGTTACGTGTAGAGCTGATAGAAGCTGATAGCTTGGTTAATGCCATGCTCTGTTCTTTAGCTATTGAATCTATTTTGAGTTTGGAGAGAGTTAGATAGTCAGGACTGATTTTTGAAAGTTCGACTGCATCACAGCATTTGTTGATTGTAAGTTTCAGAGCTTCGCTGTCTTTCATATACTGTTTATGGTGAGTGGTAATTATGGATTCGAGTTCCAGGATGTAGGAGGAATCTGGATCTAAGGCTCTAGAACTTTGTAATTTTGACCTTACTGATTTTGTAAGATCTTCTCTCACAACCGTCGCAGAAATATGCTCTAATACTTTTACGTAGCCGATTATCTGAAACTCAGGATCATCTGTAGCAATGGCTAAAGAATAAAGATTTAATACCTGTGATAATTTTTCAGTATGAAGTAGCGGCCGGTAGTTTTTCGGTATTACAACTTCATCGCAAAAATATGCCTCTTCTTCTGCTAATTCATAATCATACCTCTGTGTCTTTCTTAAGGAAAGCCCATGAGAAGATGCAAATTCAAAAATCAAACTGTTTACTATTCTTTTTATTGTTTGCTCGTTTTTCTCTCCATCCCATTTTATTTCAATAAATAGATCATCATTTACTGGTGGGTAAAAATCAGAGTAAGAACCATCTTTTACGACAGCAAAACCAAACATAGTAACATCCTTTTTGAGTCTTACTTCGTATTTTGTATTTAACTCTGAAACAGTCAGAGAAAAATGACTTTTTGCGATCTCTTCCAATTTCCTATGACTTTCATAGCTACCTGTTGGCTCAACCATGACGCAACACCTCTTGTCAGTCCAGCACTCAGTAAGACCAACAAGCTTTACGACTTTTACTTCTTGTGAGAAACTTTCAAGTTCTGCATAAGTTAAACACAAAGCTTCACCATCGCTATGGGGAAGGTGTAAATAAATTTCATCCTCTGGGTTAATATAATGCTCAATGGGGTCGTAATCTTCCCACCTAGGATCAATATTATCAAGATGATCGAGATCTAGATCAATCTTGAGAGCCTCTTCAATGCGATCAAGTGCTTCACATACTGTTCTTATAAATTTTTTATTGTCTTCCATTATATTTACACGCTCAATTGTTATTCGATTAAACCCTCTCGTTCCAAAACCTGACGAATATCTTCAAACTTTGCTGAAATATTGCCGGCGGGAAATCTAATTTGACCTAATCCTTGAACGTTAGAAAATTCTTCACAACCTTCTTCTAATAGAAGTATAGCTTTTTCAAAACCTAAGCGACCTTGAAATAGACCAGCCTCGTGAATAACATTCATTCGGGCATGCATTTTACTATCCACTTGCTCATCTTCTGCGGTTAGCACTATAAATGCAATTGCTGAGTTATCTAGCATTTGAGAAAGTCTAGCGATATTAGTCACGCCAGCCACAGGAACACGGTTAAACTCATCATAGGGCAGACGCATACGATCTTGAATAAAATCTTTTAAGTCCCTCCACACTGCTGATCTCCCATGCCCAATGAAAATATTGGTTCCAACTCTTTCCGACACTATAGCTTTCTGTGTTAGGTTCTCTACATGTGACGCAGCTCTACGAGTTAGTTTAGCTAAGTCAGAGCATGAAGTATAAGGATATTTTATCTCTGACATTTCTGCTAATACTGAAATATGAGGTGGAGTTTGAAAACCAGCCTGAACAGCTATCATATCTCGTGATATGTGTTGACCACTAGGTTGCAAAGCTCGCACTACTTTATTATAGGATAGTATATTACATTCTTCAATTTTTACTAAAAGGTCTGATAGGAATTTATCTCCAGAGTGTCTAGATAGCACTGTTGTAAGAAGTGACATTATTTCTGATTTAGCATCATCAAATTCTTCAGCGACTCTTTCAGATTTGCTTTTTAGATCACTTAGGTTGGTAACTTTAGACTCCGTTTTGATGATTTCTACTACATTGTCGAATTCATATTCGCCCCAATTACCCTTTGTTCCTTGTTCACCAATCGTTCCTTGAAATCCCCACTCAATACTAAATCGCGCTCCTGGAGGTATGGGTTCGAAATCCCCATAATAGACTCTAGAATGGTAACCAAGCCAAGATCCTGACCAAGATTTCCCAGCTATATTAGCACTATTTTCTAGAGAGTTAAGCTCTTCATTTGGTAAACCCTTTGAAAGTTTGTCTAGATTACCAGTTATTTTTAAGACTCTATCAGCAACACTCATGTAATTTTAATAGAAGGTTTGTTTCATAAAGTCAAATGCATCAAAAGCATTGAGGAAAACAATAGTTACCAGTAGTATCTATTGATGTATCTGTGTGTAGATTTTCGCTATTAACCATGCGCCTACGCAAAATAGGACACCACCACCCATGCTTTCGATTTGACTCCGAAGGTTCCAAGCCCCCTCTTGTCTGTGGCGACTCACAGGCTCTTGTGTGAACGCAGCAACTAGTATCAATACCATCAAGTGATCTAAATTGACATGCTCTGGCTAGCATTCAAGAAGAGCTTGAAAAAATCATCCAACAGTTCATGCAATAGATCACGTGAAAAGGCGTATTTCAACTGTATTTAACCGCATATACACTTTCCTTAACAGACAAACGAAAACGCCGTAACAGTTAAGTTACGGCGCTTTAGATTTGGTTACGGGAGTAGGATTTGAACCTACGATCCCGCGGCTGCGGGATTATTAGCCTGACGAGCTACCTGGCTGCTCTTCTCCGTAGATCCCCCTTAAGGTCTTTAAACCTGAACCGCCCTTTTGACGTTTCAGTTTATTCTCTAGTTTCCTTGCATCACTCAATGTTAGATGCCCACTAAGCCAAACTATCCTCCAAGGTCCATATTTAGCAGTCCATTTAGAGACTCCTTCATTATGATCCAGAAGACGATTTTGAGGATCTTCACTTAAGCCTATATAGATTTTTCCATCTGGGTTTTCTAGTATGTATACTTGGTGAGTCATGGCTAAACGAAAACGCCGTAACAGTTAAGTTACGGCGCTTTAGATTTGGTTACGGGAGTAGGATTTGAACCTACGACCTTCAGGTTATGAGCCTGACGAAAAGAACGATTTATATAGACAAAATACACAGGGGTGCAACTAGGGGTGCAATATATACACTCGACATGCAATGAGTATTAGTCTATATGCAGTGCATGTCTGTTAAGAAGAAAGTAGCTCGCAAACGTGCTAAGAATGTTGAATCGACCAACATTACAGTTACGGAAAAGATGAAGAACAATGGTCGCTATGAGTGGCTTTCATATTGTGTTCAAGGTTGGCAAGTAGATGGAAAGTGGCAGAGGAAGTATTTCAAAGAGAAAGACAAAGCAGACCGATTTGCCGCAGATAAAAGAATTGAACTCATGAACGCAGATCGAGCTAGACGTTCACGCATGACCACACTAGACGAAAATCAGCTTCAAATGGCTGAGAAAGCCCTAGACCGCCTCGGAGACACCTACAGCCTAGACGAAGCTGTCTCGTTCTTCCTCGATAACCACAGACCGCCAGAGTTCACCATATCGCTTTCAGAAGGCATTGAAGACTACCTCAAGGAACAAAAACAAGCAGGAACAAGAGAACGAACTCTGAAACAAAAGAAAAGCGTTCTCAAGATGTTTAAAGACCATGTGGACGACATCGACGTTCACGCTTGCTCTACCTCCAGAGTGAACACCTTTTTAAAGAGCCTACGAGCCAAAGACAAAATTTCTCCAGCTACTAAGAAGACATGGAACAACTACCGTAACGACCTGAACCATTTCTTTCTCTGGGCTGGTGAAGAAGACCTCACAACAAGTCGTCCGTGGTTATTCCAAAACCCAGTCGAGAAGGTTAAAATATTTTCAGCTAAACAAATTGCAGAGCAGCGACCACAAAAAGCAACAACTAGTGCAAAGGACGTGGAGCATTTCTTTTCTGTTCTCATGCGGTGGAGATCGGGTGCATTGGTTAAATTCTACGCCCTAGCATATTTTGCAGGAATCCGACCTGATGGAGAAATGAGAAAACTATCAGAGCTAGAAGACACGCTCATCAACCTTAAAACTGGAATCATCAATATTCCTGCCAGTGTTTCCAAGACCAAAGAAGAACGCCAAGTATTCATTTCCGACAATCTCAAAAAATGGCTTATTGCTTATACGGACATGCCAATCATCCCATCAAATTTTGACCGCATGAATAAGCAACTCAGAAAGCATTTCAAATTACAACATGACGAGACACGACACAGCTTTATTTCCTATCATGTGTCTGTTCATCGTTCAGTTGGTGACGTAGCATTACAAGCTGGTAACTCAGAGAACATCGTTCGCAAGCATTACCTCAATCTACACCCTGCCGAGGAAGGAAAACATTTCTTTTCTATCATCTGTGATCTAGAAAAGAAAAGAGCAGTTGCATCATTGAAAATAGACCTACAAGGTCAAAACCACTTGAAAGCCATCTAATGCAATACAACGCAAAGAAATGTAAGGAAGTGAACCTACTTGACACACCATGAAATAAAGGGTAATTTTTCATTGTAATGATCGCAGATAAAAAAGCCTCAAAATCGGCAACCATAGCACAGCAAGTTTCTAGCAGGATTAGAAACCGTGGTCGTGGTGCTGTATTCACCGCCAGTGACTTTGCAGACCTTGGAACAAGAAGCACTATCGACTGGGTGCTGCAACAACTCACGGAAAAAAATAGTATAAGAAGGCTTTGCCGTGGAGTCTATGACTACCCTATTCAAAGCCGTATCGTAGGCGTAGTGCCTCCCTCACCCGAAGCTGTAGCCAAAGCCATTACCAAACGTGACGGCTCACAAATTCAGGCATCAGGAGCATACGCTGCAAATTTGCTAGGACTCAGCGAACAGCTTCCCGCTCAAATCATTTTTCTCACCTCATCCGATGAACGCTCTATCATGATCGGCAAGCAAAAAATCATTCTTAAAAAAACTACACCCAGAATCATGAAGATGGCAGGACGCACAAGCGGACTCATTACCCAAGCATTCAAGTATCTAGGTAAAAAATCAATCGACTCAGAAATCATCGAGCAGCTAAAAACAAATCTAACAGACAAAGAAAAATCACAACTCAAACAAGACCTTGCTTTTCCTCCTGCATGGATCGCTGACTACTTTAGAAAAATAATCACATGAATACATTCCTCACATTACCAGAAACAGAACGCAGTGCCATCTTCACGGACGTTGCAAACAAGATCGGCATTCCGCCCTACTACGTTGAAAAAGACTTTTGGGTGAGCTGGATGCTAGAAGTTCTCTTCGATGATGATGCAGAGCTAAGCCCACACATCACATTCAGAGGAGGGACATCTCTTTCTAAAGCTTACAATGCAATCAGCAGATTCTCAGAAGACATCGACCTTTCAATCTCAAGAACCTGGCTTGGAGTCACAGAGATCAACGATCCTGCTCTAGCCGAAACCAAAAGCCAAGCAGAGAAGCGACAAGGAAAAATCCGCAAACTCACCAGAGCCAAATTAAATGAATCTGTTCTCCCTCTCATTCAAAAAGCGGTTGAGTCTTCACCTCTCAGTGTATCAGATTTCAACATTGAACCAGAAGGAGAAAACACACCATTCGATCAATCCAGAGATCCATACTGCATTTACTTCAGCTACCCGACAACGGTGCAAAATCCCGCCAGTGGCTACATATCAAGCAGAGTAAAACTAGAGTTCAGTGCAAGAGCAGAAGGAACACCAGAAGAGACTAAAATCATTCAATCATTCGTAGCGGATTACTACCCTGACATTTTTAAACAAGCACAGGTATCTGTTAGAACCATTCTCCCAGCCCGCACATTATGGGAAAAGCTATTCATCATCCACGAAGAAAACACCGCACCAGAAACAAGGCAACCAAAGCCAAGGCTATCAAGACACTACTATGATCTTTACCAGATCATTCAAAACGATCTAGCAAGCACAGATTCAGAACTATTTGAAGAAGTCAGAGATCACAGAAAACACTACTTTTCTCAAAACTGGGTAAACTACGAAAATCTAACAGTTTCACAATTTCAAGTCACACCACCCGAGCGATTAGCCCCGATCTGGTCAAGAGACTACGAAGCCATGAACACCATGGTCTATGAAAAAATGCCATCACTTGATGTTGTCCTATCGACTATTCAGAGATATATTGCAACTCTTAGCAACAAGTAGAAATGGGGAATCCATATCCAAACATCCCTAAAGAAGCTTTTCCTTTCCAATATGGAAGTGATGAATGGGATTATGCTCATTTAAATTTCAGACTTGAGTTCAATCGAACTCAACACGAATTACTCAAAAATTGTAGTAATCAAGTACCAGATGAAGTATTACTTAATAGCCTTCTATACATTCACACCTTGCCAAATTTTTTAACCCCTGAGAATCTTTCCAACAGTGACGGAAAAACTTTATCTATTTTTCAAAGTAAATTAGAAATATCCCAAGAATATATTATTAAGTATCTTGAGCAAGCCCTCATTCAAGATAACGATGTAATGCTCAAAGAACTTATTAAAGCAAAACATCTCATTAAAATTCAATGCCCTTTGGGTTTACCCATAGCACCCGATACTACAAGCAAGTATGGCGGAGTAACTGGTATAACTCAGACTGTTAGAAAAATAGTCTATGACTGGTTTGGTAATTCACCTCCTTGTGACTGGATGGTTACTTACAAAGAAATTTCTAAAAGACATTCCTCAGACCACTATCGCCCCGCAAACGATGACTTGAAAAAATATTTGAAGAAACTAGGTTTTGCAAATTTGATTGATCTATAAGGGTTCAGGAACGGAAATATTGTAATGCAATCACTCCGTTCGATTTTTCATACTATGCAAGGACAATGCTTGCGATATGAAACAACAAGCAAATAGTAATAAACAGCAGCCATCTGAAAACTTCACTACAGATGAGAATATATTAGTCGGGCAAAATAAATGCAGGGAAATGGTGTTCCCTTGTGCAGAAGATAGACCTAGCCATCGCACCTTTACGCAATGGCGACTAGATGGTTTCTTTCCTTCGATAAAAATCGGAAGACGCATTTATCTTAGTGTGCCAGCCGTCCGTAAAGCACTAGCTAAACGATTCACCATCCAGTCAGTTGACTAAAAAGAAAAACGCCCCAGAAAGGGACGTATTCTTAATTCGTGGATGAACTAAGCTTAAGTCCCTTTCTGGATTTTTACAATTAAAAATCAGAAAGAAAATGAAAGCAATTACAAGAACTATTAAACAAGCATTAGCTCAAGCTCAAGCTAAAGCAAGTAAGCATCCTTCATCCAAAGCTCTATTAGAGTTTGATAAAGCTGGAGGCGCATCAGGGAGAACACATAGCAATCTATTCAAAAGCACTATCGCTCTAAAATACTACGGAGTCTCTGAAACTATTGCAGCATCGTGGCTATGGAGTAAATATCAAGATCGCTATCCTAATCTATTCAGCCAAGTAAATTTAGTCATCAATAAAGTCTATACTTCATCTAACAGTTTCACACCTACAACAAGTAACAATAAACGAACCATTCCTACTAGCAGCATGACTAAAAGAAAACTTACTGATGACGTTATTCACAACAACATCAAGAAGGTTATAAGTTATGATAAACCTATCCCCAAGGATAGACCCAACATTCATCTTCTACCTGAGGATATACTCTGGAGCATTCACAAGAGTAAAACTTTAATCTGCATTGGTAATTCTGTGTTTGATTTCTCAACAAGAACTCTTGCAGAACATGGTATAGCGGTTAATGATGCACAGTTTATCGTTGCCAATCCAATGAGTAAAAAACTTGGGACAACTCAAGAAGGTAAGCGTTCTGCTCGCTGTAAAGATAATGCTAGTAGCAAGCCTAGTTTACTTGTATTTGAATGTGACATAGTTAAAGGTTTCCGTAACCAAGCCAAGATCATCTTTTTCTTGGCAGATATATTCCCACTCATTGTTGCTCACTCTTCTGGAAATAAATCTTACCATGCATGGTTCAAAGCTCCAACTACTCAGACAGAGATCATCAAAGCTAAAGAACTACTGATTGCCGTAGGAGGAGATCCAGCTTCATTGAGAGAGTGTCAGCTCGTGAGGATGCCAAATGCTTATCGAGATAACGGTAACAAGCAAAAGCTGGTATTTTATAAACCCCATTCAATGTCTGGAAAAATTAATACCGATCTACTAAGCAAGTATTACAATGAGTTTGTTTCTCAGAAAGGAGGGTCTGTTTAATGGCTAAGTTGACTAAGAAAGATTCTGAGCTGTTAGAATGTATTCCATCAAAAGCTAGAGAATTTATTATTGCTATAAATAATTCTACACACAGTCCGATACCTCTTATCTTAACGTGCCTATTATCTACTAATTCAGCTTCTCTAGGAGGTGGTTCAAGAGTGATTTTTGATGGTTGGGAAGTATGCCCAAATATTTATGGAATGGCTGTTGCTCCCAGTGGAATTGGTAAAAGTTCAGGTGTTAAGCCGATTATTAAACCGTTAGACGACATTCAAAAATCTTATAGAAAGACTTGGGAAGAATGGCGTTTAAAGAAAATAAGTGAACTTGAAATCATCATAATACAGCTCGATGAAGCTAAGAAAAGCATCAAGAAATCTGGTATAACAATAGACCCGAGTTTACGAGAAACACATGAAGATCTAACAGCACAAAAAGAACACCTTCAGGAAATCACCTCTCCCATAGCGAAACCTCTTCTAACAATTAACGATTTCACCGAGGAAGCTTTGTCAGTCTATGCTTCAAAACAACCATACCATTCATTGTATCTCGTCACCGCTGAGGGTAGAAATGTTCTAAGTATCATAAACGGGCGATATGGAAGTAATGGCTCAACATCAGAAACATTTCTTATCATGGCATATTCTGGCGATCCTCTGGCAGTCACTCGCTTAAGCCGTGAAGAACTTAGAATTGAGGCTCACCTATCTATGTTCCTAGCAGTTCAAGAAGACGTTTTCGAGAACAGCCTCAGAAGCCCTACATTTACTCAAAGTGGCTTTTTCCCCAGATGCTTAATCACTCGACATAGAGAACGAATCAAGCCTCAACCTCGAAGAAATCCCCTTAGTCAAGAATTGTGTGCTTGGTGGCAAACTCACCTAAAAAACAACTACGATCATTTTCGTAATGAAGAAACAGTCAAGAAATTTAAATTCTCAAAACAAGCTAAAGAAATATTGCGCCACGAAGAAAAGAATCAGCTCAATGCGGTTCAAAAAATGTCAACTATACATGATTCGTATTTTGCCAGACATTTAGAAAATCTGATGAAAATTTCTGTGAACTTACACTCTCTTTCATACGGAGCAAAAGCATTAGATAAAGTTATAACCTCTAAATTTGTGTCAAAAGCGATAGAGCTAATGCAGTTTTACAGAGATGAACAACTATCCATCCTTCAAGACTCTGAACGCAGAGCAGATGAGCATCTTAAAACACGGCTAATCGACATTCTAAGTGAGACAGTGGCTAACTCTAATACTCTACGAGATCTTAAAAGACGTAATAATATATCACCTCAAGAATGCGAACGAATCTCTAGCAAGTTTCCTGATGTATTTTGCATTGAAACAAAGCAATCGGGTAAAAAAGGAGGAAGACCGTCTAAAGTAATTCAGCTTCTATGATGTAACGGTTACGCAGATTTTGCAGATAAAGTCACTAATGAGTATTCAAAAGCCATACTTTCAAGAATCGTTTAGAATGACATGTCTTTTCCTGCAATACCTGCGTAACCTGTTGCACTCAACAACTAGTAACTAGGGGAGTATCTCCCTGTGAACGTATCCCATTTTACTTAGTGTCTCACTATAGGGCGAGTTATGATGATTTACTACCATTTACGACATAAAAAATAAACCGATTTCCCTATCTGAGCGCACACATATATGAAGATCACAATCTCTGGGGGAATTTCTGTTAAAGCCCACCCCCTACCCTCCATTTTGACTATCGGGGGTTCCCTAGGGGGGGGTATTCATCAATAACTTAGCATCACTTACTAGGTTTGAAGAAATACTCCTGATTTCCTCTCAGATGTTCGTGATACCAGCTACCTTTACTAGAAGCCTTGTTCCATTCCGTCCACTTTGACATAGGAAATTTCTGGTAAATATGCCCCTTGCTAACATCACTCTTAAAATAGACTACAAGCCATCTGTTAGGACTAGATGCGTAGTATTCCGCTCGGTGTACGTCAGAGCTACTAGAGGTCAACACGGAGGCTTTATATGTATATTGAACATACTCAATAGTAGATTCGTAAGTTGAGAAGTCTTTTTTGGGTTTGGAGCATGAGACCTCAAGAAAGAAAACACAGTAAAGCAGTGTGGATATAGCCTTCATTTTCATCTAGTATGACCAGTTAACGTCTATCTCGTTTTCTTTTTCTAAAAGAGCACTAACTAAATTCACATTAGCTATAATAGAATTTTCGACGTATGTAAACACTTCCATACCCTTCACAATGTCAACATCTACTCGCCATACTATTTCCTCTGGTAGAGCTAAGACGGGTTGGTCATTTTTTTCTTCACAATTGTTCAATAATTGGAGCATGTAGATTTGACAGATAGACGCAACTTTTTGAAATGATAAAACTTGAGGGAAATCAAAATCTTCGCAGGCTGCATCTATTAGTAATGTGTTTAAATACTTACATATTTTATCTCCTGTGGATCTATTATCATAGTCTAAAGAGGTCACAGCCCAAACTTGTAAAAGCGAGAATAAATAGGTTTCTGCTAGAGTATATTCACCGACAGAACGAAGCTCATCATCATCTTTACAGAGTATTTGAATGCCTTCTTTAATCCTAGAATACTCCGTTTTAGAAATTTCTTTCATTAGCTCAGTCAAGGGCATCTTTTCAGATGATTCTTCTTGAATAGGAGGTTGACTATTCGCCTTTCGAGCCAGATTTACATAGTGAGTTGATGATCTCTGATTCCCTCCAATCATGGCTTTACGCTGAATTGACACCTCACGCTTACTCAAGTATAATTTAATCAATTTCAGCCATTGAAAAAACACTCCTAAGATCACGAACACTGACATTACATTGATCGCAAATTCAATTACTCTAATAGGCGCACCTAAAACCCACCAATTTTTTTCATATGCCCAATCAGAGACATAGCCCAGAAGATGACCTCCAAACAAAACAAGCGCAATGACTAATCCATTGAAAATGGGGTAGCTGACTAGATCAGCTACAGTTAATTTTTTAGCAGTAGAATTCATAATAAAACTTTAATCTATTTCGCCATTCCATGCCGCTTTACAGACTATCCCAGCACTTACACTCATCACAATTGCTCCTATGATACCAATAGCTGAATTAGGAATTACATTAAACAAAGATAAAAGAGTAAACATCCAGATAATACCAGTAAAAATCGTTGCTACATTGTTCTTGTGCGACGGAGCAATTAAGTAAGCAAAGTACACAAAAGCTCCTCCAAAGATCGCACTGGCTATAATTTTAGTCCATAATCCAGAATCATTGAAAAGAACAAAAACACCATGCATAAGACATGCGCCAAGAATCGAAGCAGGGAGAATAGCCAGCCAACGTAGTATGGTTATTCCAGTATTTTCTTTAGGCTTATGAATCGTTTTACAGTCAGTTGTATTCCTATGTTGATCAGTGTGATTATTCATAATGCTAGAGATTAGAAATTAGTAAACGATACTGTAACGGTTGCCTTTGTTGTCATAGCCTTGTCCATGTCCGTGAGTAGGGCTATTGGCAGAGGTGACATAGTTAAGAGTGATAACTCGCCCTTTATTGCCTCTTACTATTGCCCTGCCTCTTTGATCATTACTGTATGTGTGTCCAACTCCTGAATAAGAAGTAGAGCCATACACTCCTAAATTGTAAGGATTGTTACCGTATGAACCGTAATTGCTGTATGATTGCCCTGAGTGATAGGAGTTTGACCCTCTAACGATAGTCGAGTAGCGTCCCACACATAACTCCCCGTCTGGCATTTGAACCTCAGCTTTTCCAGAGCCTGAACCATTCCATGTAAATTTAGCAGGTATGCTCGTAATTCCTTGTTGAGCAAGTTTTCCTTGAGTAGGAGTTAAGGTTACTTTTTTAGTTATAGAACAAGAAGTTGTAATGAAAGCAAAAATGGCACAGCTGACTAGGTTGGTGTATTTCATGAAATCAACCTGACAACTGTCAGATCAATCTGCAAGTCAAATTTTTGCTAACAACTAGCTAGTGAAAGAGACAATAGCAGATCAGTTAACCAGAAAAATAATTTTAAAGCTAAGAGATATTAGAGTTGAAAAAGGATTATCTATGACTGAGGTCGCAAGTCGGGCAGGTTTAGATCAAGTTGCAGTTTCGCGACTAGAAAAGGGTGAGAGAAGCCCAATGTTACGCACAGCTATTTCAATCGCAAATGCTTTAGAGGTTAGTTTTTCGGATATAATCAAAGAGCTTGAATGATTCCTTCATTACTTGGTAGGAAAAATCCCCCTCAATAAAGTAGAGGTGTAGCCCATAGCTTCGTTATAGATCTACTTGAATCTAAGCAGAAAAATATGGGGGTGCGACAAGGGGAGCAATAGAACCGTCATTTTAGTGCATTTTGTTGCATATTCCTGCATTTCGTAAAACTGAATAAGCACAAACAAAAACGCTGTAACTCGTTAAAGTTACAGCGTTTAAATTGGTTACGGGAGTAGGATTTGAACCTACGACCTTCAGGTTATGAGCCTGACGAGCTACCTGGCTGCTCCATCCCGCGATTAAGGTCTTGAACCGGCACTTGGTGCTTTTTGGTTCGGGCGGAACCTATGACAGAAAATGAATTACCGCAAGAACTTTCTGCTCTTTATTTTCACTATTCTCGTTTGGCCTCTTCTTCTTGAATAATTTTGTCTAACTCCTCGGCAATTTCAGAAGAAATATCATTGAGTCCACCAGTCATTTTCAGAGGAATCCAGACTCTAGCAGTCTTGGTATCCATAGGGTAAACACCTAAGATTTCAGGATACTTCTCAAACACTTCTGGTAAAAAACCTAGTCTTAGCTTTCCTGAAAATCTATTCACTCTTTCTTCATCTGATTCAAAGTGAAGACCATTCGCCTCAATTGACTCTAGTTCTTTCTTAGGCTCGCCAGCACTATTAATGCCGTCAGCTTCTTCTACTTCACTAGCTTTGACTGAATTGTAAGTAAAATCACCTTCTACGATTAAGAATGAACCTACACGCATATCAGGAATCTTAAAGCTGGTATTGTAGCCTTGTTGAGTGACCTCAAATGACCCAGTATCAAAGGCTAACAATGAATAACTATGAACTGTATCTCTGAACTGCAGCACATCTTGAAACAATGAGAACGAACCTCGTAGAAAGATTCGGCTATCTTCCTTCGCTTTCGCTAGTTCCTCAGCAGTCGCTTTATCATCGTTTGCCTTTGTAGTGGACGCAACAACTTTAGATCTAGCATTATTCAGAGAGACAGTCGTCACTACTTTAAGTCCGTCACGGGTATTCATGTTACCCGATATCACTCCATCACCTTTGATCTTACCATTAAACCACTTCTCGTATTCTTTTCCTACAAGCCTTAGAACATCTATTCCAGCAAAGGAATACTCTCCCGTTACTTCTGGTTTAGCTTTGACTGCTATCTCAGCGGAGAAATCTATTGAACCTCCATCCACATGAAGTTTTGCAGAGTTAATTTCAACTTTACCATCCTTGTAACAGACGACGATCATCTTCTCGATAGCTGCATTTTTCAACCAACCATGAGAAAACTCGCCTCGTTCGATTTCTAATGACCAAACATTGTTAGCATACTGAGCCTTGATGGAAGCTCCTTTGATTTCGCCTTTATCTGGTCCGTATCCCCATTTTAAATTTGCCTCTCTGATCGTAATGTTATGAGCAGCTAAGTTTGATGATTTTTTAAAGATCTGCTGGTAACTTTTCAGAGCTTGATCATCTGTATCCGCTCCTATTTTAAGCATACAAGTTAGAGTAGAAATATCGATATCTCGAGCTTTCCAGCCACTAGAAAACATACCATCAGTGATACCAAATGGACTAAGAACAATACCGCTGACTGAGAAATGTTTTTTATTCTCTACCAGCATCTGACGCCCAGTCTTATCTTCTTCCACTTCCATGTCATACCAGTCTTGGAAGAATGTCTGCTCTGAAGCTTTAAGCTCAATGTGTGAGATCTTCATTTCGCCGTCGATAATTCCTTTATCGACTCTCCGCATACTCTTCACCTTAGCTTCAGAGGCTTGAAACCAGTTTTGAACATTGCCCTGCACCATATCACGGTAGCCAACAGAGGCTGGTCTGCTAGATAGGTAGAACCAAAAGATAGTCAGACAGATCAAGCCGAGAATGAGTAATTTAAACGCTAGAACGCACAATTTCGGGAATAGCGAGTTAATACCTTTAGCATGTTTTATCTGAAACAAGGTTCCTTGCTTAGATATCCATTGATCTAGCCTGACGTTGAAGTCAGCTTCTAGGCTATTTAGTTCTGGGTCCATTTATTGGTCTGGTGGTTTGAAAATTCGTCGGAGTGTAAGCAGACAGAAACAAATGAATATCTCTGCACGAAAAAAAAGCGTGAACGTTGGGAACGTTCACGCTGATAATACATAAAATTGTGTTTTTGGCTAGTGAAACTAGCTCAATGAGATGTTAGATGATTAGCTGCAGCATCCACCACCTTCGCCGCCGCCACCACCGCAGCATCCACCACCGCTTGCAGCAGCAATTTCGTCTTCAGATGGGACATGTCCTAGCTCCATAGTCATTCCAACATACTTGGAAACTGTGCTCTGGATTTCTTGGAGATCTTTCTGTGCTGCCATGAAGTCAGTCACTGTTGAGTTTTGAAGAAGCTGCTCACGTGCTTGCTCGAACTCAGAGATTTCTGATTCGCTAAGCTCTACGCCTGAACGTTGCTTTTGGTTCAGTGAATCACCCATTTCGTGAACGGACTGATACTGAAGCTTAGCTTCATCATTGTTGAGGAATTTCTCTACCTGTGACTGAAGGGCTTTGAATGACTCTTGATTGACGATTGTCTCACAAAGTTCCTTGGTCTTAGCTACTACTGTTGTTTCTTCTAAAAGCATGCTCATGCCTTTCCTTAAACCCTAGTTACTAATTTGGCAACACTAGCTTTAATATTTTTCTACAACTGTCACAAATATGCGCATTCTGTAGTGTATCTATTCGTGAACTCTGAGCTTAAGATTCCGTAGGATCTAGCTTTTCAAGCTTAGCCCTGAGAGCTCTCACCTCTTTCATAAGATCAGGCAGTTTTGCTAGAGCACCCATCTTTCGGTGTTCTTCACGCATCGGTCTTGCAGGGAAGCCTGCATAGACTTTACCTCCATCGAGTGATTTAGTAGCTCCTGCTCTGCCAGCTAGCACAGCTTGATCTCCTATTACGATGTGTCCACCCACTCCACCTTGAGCGGCTACAGTTACATAGTTACCTAGCTTAGAACTACCTGCTAGACCACTCTGAGAGACGATCAAACAATGTTTCTGAGTCTGAACATTATGCGCAATTTGCACTAAATTATCTACCTTGGTGCCTGCACCGATAACGGTCTTACCAAATCTTGCTCTATCAATCGCTGTATTCGCTCCGATCTCTACATCGTCACCTAGCACGACTATTCCGACTTGATCTACCTTAACATGACAGCCGTCCACAAGCTCGTATCCATAGCCATCGGAACCGATCACACAGCCTGGCTGAAGGATCACTCTATGACCTATTTCACAATGCTCACGCACCGTCACATTAGAATAAACTAAGCAGTCTTCACCGAGCTTAGCGCCTTCGCAAATTACGGAATTGGAGCCAATTTCTGAACCATCACCGATCTCACAACCTGCTTCAATCACAGCTCCAGCTTTCACAGACACTTTCTCTGGATTTAAACTCACACCCTCAGCCACATGAGCTTTAGGATGAATTCCCGGAGTGAACGTTCTCTGCTGGGTAGCGAGCGCTTTTACCACTGCGGCAAATGCATACGATGGATTCTCGACTTCTATCAACACCACATTCTCAGGCACGCTTGGTAATCCAGCTGGCACCAGGACAGCAGCGGCATTGGTAGCGAGGAAGTCTGCAAAATACTTTTCATTCCCTAGAAAGGAAATTTCTGTCTGCCCAGCTTCATCCAGTGAAGAGACTCCGGACACTTGCTTGGACTCGTCTCCTTGTGTGATTTTACCACCCGTGAGCTTTGTTATTTCTGATATTGATAGTTGCACACAGCACGTTTGCCTAATTTTCCTAGTTTGTCACTGCCGTAAACTGCCAATTAAACATTTTTTAGCTTTCTGTAACCTTCCAGCCACATTTTGCTAACTACTAATACTATGAAATATTCTAATCCTAATTTAAAAAATCTGGCTAAGCCATTAGCAGCTCTTTCACTTTCGCTCTCTGCTCTACCTTCCCTAGCAGACACAGTGGCGGTCTATGATCTAGAAGGCAACATCGGTGAGAGTGGCAATAAACAAGTGAGTCTCATGGATCTAGGAAATGCTGGCCGAGCACTCACACATTTCGACATCGTAGAGAGCCTCAACTCAGCCATCACAGACGCTGAAGTCAAAGCAGTAGTGCTCGATGTAGACGCAGCTCAGATGTCACTCGCTCAAGTTCAGGAAATGCGCCGCCTACTCCTAGCTATCCGTAAAGCAGGCAAAGATGTCTGGCTCTACACTCAGCAGCTCAACACCCGCACCGCTCTACTAGGTAGCGCTGCGAACCACATGACTCTACTCCCAGAGGGAAATGTAGCGCTCAATGGCCTCTACTCAGAAAGCATGTATTTCAAAGGTCTCATGGATAAAGTCGGTGTCAAAGCTGAAGTCATCCACATCGGTGATTTCAAAAGCGCTGGCGAAACATTCTACCGCACTGGGCCTAGTGACTACGCTCAGAAGCAATCCGACCTACTCATGGACTCTATGTATAAGCAGATCATCAGCCAAGTCGCAGCAGGTCGTGGCATCGCTCCGGAGAAGATGAAGGCCATCATGGACATGGGAATGATCACCGCCGAGCAAGCTCTAGAGCTAAAGCTAGTCGACCACCTCGAGTATCGCACCGATTTCATCAATATCATTCGTAAGAAATACGGAGAAGAAACAACTTACGACAAAGGCTACAACCTCCCTGACCTAGACGGCCCAGAAATCAACGGCGTCATGGATCTCCTCAAGCTTGCTTTTAAAAAGGACAAAAGCTCAGCTCTTAAAGAAGACTACATCGCAGTGATCACACTAGATGGTGGTATCGACGACGCATCGATCGCTCCAGTCAGAACAGAAATCCTCAACGCTAAACGCAACGAACACTGCAAGGCAATCGTCTTCCGTATCAACTCACCGGGTGGATCAGCTCTCTCTAGCGATGTCCTCTGGGAAGCTACAGAAGAATTTAAAGCCACAGGCAGACCATTCATCGTATCCATGGGCGGAGTTGCTGCTAGTGGTGGCTACTATGTCGCAGCTGGAGCAGATCACATCTACGCAGAAGAAGGCACCATCACAGGATCTATCGGTGTTGTCGGTATGAAATTCGTAATCGGTGGAGCCATGGACAAGCTCGGTATCACCACTCATTCATCTCAGCGAGGCAAGCACGCTGACATCTGGAACACTAGCCGCAGCTACACAGCGGAAGAACAGAAGATCGTTCGCGAATCTATGCTCGATGTCTATGGCACCTTCAAAAAGCGCATCACTGATGGACGCGGAGAAAAGATCAAAGGCGACCTAGAAAAGCTAGCTGGCGGCAGAGTCTACTCAGGCATCGATGCTCTTAAGATCGGATTAGTCGATGAAATCGGCGGCCTCAATGAAGCCATCGAGAAAGCCGCAACGATGGCGAAGCTCGAAACCTACAACACCTTCTTATTCCCTAAGGCTAAGAATGGACTCGAAGGAATGTTCGCCAAAGACAGCAAGAAAGATCAGCACGAATTCATCGGAATGGCAGCCAAGAAGTCACCGAAAATCTTCGAAGCAGCATTCCTAGAAACTCCTGCTCTAAGACTCCTCGGACCTGACAAACAACGTCAGATCATCCAATTCATCAATCAAGTAGAGTCATTCCAAGACCAACGTATCCTACTCATTGCACCTAGTTTCAATACCAAGATGAAGTAAAATAATTCGGAAGCAGGAAGCGAAAGCACGAAGCCGCAAGCGTCAGACTAGATAACTAGATTCAATAACACCTAACGCTTGCGGCTCCCCGCTCCGTCCTCCGTGCTTCAATCCGTTCGTTCTGCAAGATCTCAAATCATTCAAGACATCAAAACCTGCAACGCAGTAAATAAAAATTTGTGTGATAAAGTGTGGAATAATTCCTCATCAAGAGCCATCTTATGGACATGATTCATAGATGGCTCTTTATTATGTCCGCACTCACCACCACTCTCATATCCAGCTGTTCAGCGACCGACTCTGACACACCTCCAGAAATTGGGACAATTGAATGGAAGACCGATTACCCAAAAGCACTCGCTGAATCTAAAAAATCATCGAAACCCATCTTCGCCCTCTTCCAGGAAGTCCCCGGCTGAGCAGGTTGTCAGCAGTTTGGTCAAACTGTTCTCACTCACCCACTCCTCGTCGACACGGTAGAATCTACATTCACCCCCATCCTCATCCGCAACAACGTCGCAGGCAAAGATGCCGAGCTACTTAAGAAATTCAATGAACCAGCCTGGAACTACCAAGTGGTCAGATTCCTAGACAGCTCAGAGAAAGACATCATCCCCAGAAAAGACAAAATATGGACGATCGACAAACTCACTGAGCGAATCCAGCAGACACTCACTAAACAAGAAATCAAAGCACCAAACTCGCTCAGACTCCTCAAGCTAGAAACCGAAACTAGCAAACAAAAAACTATCGCTCTAGCCATGCATTGCTTCTGGACTGGTGAAAGAAAGCTCGGTGCCATCGAAGGAGTCATCCTCACCGAGGCAGGCTGGCTCGATAACAACGAAGTCACCCTAGTCACCTACCATACCGACAAAATTACTCTATCGGATCTACTAGACAAAGCTGCCGCCATCGACTGCGCCCACAAAGTCTATCTATCCACAGCCAACGAACGTAAAACAGCAGAAGCTCTCAAACGCTTCTCCATCGGCAAACTAGACAACAGCTACAAAAAGGCCAAAATCAACGACCAGAAAAAACAACTCTCAGACACCAAATACGC
>CAKZNV010000075.1 GCA_937132085.1 uncultured Rubritalea sp.
TGCGTGCAGCAAATTTGTTGGTATATGCCCATTTCACCGACATTTGTAAAGCCTTGCTTGCGTGTTTTTTAAAGAAATTCACGATTGTGAATAACTTGTTTGTAAGGTGTCGCCTTTTGACACACGTCTAGTTTCTCATATGACTAATTAGACGTCCTAACCTGATGACTACATGCCACGATTCACACATTTCTCGTTTTGCATACTAACATTCCCGTGGTATTCCTTTCCTCACTATGAAAAGAGAAACACTTTGCTTACACGGAGGTCACCAGCCTGACCCTACTACCAACGCCTGTGCCACACCTATTTACAGAACAGCTTCTTATGTTTTCGACTCAGCTGAACATGCGTCTAATCTATTCGCTCTAAAGGAACTAGGTAACATCTACACACGTCTCATGAACCCGACCACTGACGTGCTCGAAAAGCGTGTCGCTCTACTAGAAGGCGCTCACGAGCTCGGCGGTCTCGCTCTAGCATCTGGCACATCTGCCATTTTCTACACCATTATCAACCTCGCCCAAGCTGGAGACAACATCATCTCATCAGCAAATCTCTACGGTGGCACCTACACACAGTTTAACAACATTCTGCCAGCTCTCGGCATCACGGTAAAGTTCGTCAATGCGAACAACCCAGAAGAAGTCAAAGCCGCTATAGATGAAAACACCCGTGCTGTATTCACCGAAACAATTTCCAACCCAGCCTCAGAAGTCACTGATCTAGAAAACCTCGCTGACATCGCTCACGCTCACGGACTACCACTCATCGTAGATTCTACCTTCTCTACACCGCACCTCTGCCGCCCTATCGAGCACGGAGCTGACATCGTCGTCCACTCACTCACTAAGTGGCTCGGTGGACACGGAGCGGCCATCGGAGGTATCGTTATTGATTCTGGTAAATTCGACTGGTCAGCTGGCAAGCACCCACTCTTCGACACACCAGACACCTCCTACCACGGACTACGCTGGGGACACGATCTCCCAGAGCCACTCGCTCCACTAGCCTTCATTCTCCGCATGAGAACTGTGCCACTCAGAAATCTCGGAGCATGTATCTCACCAGATAATTCATGGCAGATACTCCAAGGCATCGAGACCCTCCACCTCCGCATGGACAGACACTGTGAGAACGCTCTTTCAGTCGCTAAATTCCTCAAAGCTCATCCATCAGTAGAGTGGGTGAAGTTCCCAGGACTAGAAGATGATCCAGAGCACCAGCGCTGTGTTAAATACCAATCAGGCAAAGGCGGATCAGTAGTCACATTCGAGATCAAAGGCGGTCAAGAAGCAGGCAAAGCATTCATCGAGAACCTCAAAATGCTCCTCCACCTAGCCAACGTAGGCGACGCCAAATCACTAGCGATTCACCCAGCCTCCACCACTCACTCCCAGATGAATGAGCAACAGCAAGCCGCTGGAGGAATCACCCCAGGACTCATCCGCCTATCCATAGGCATTGAGCACATCGACGACATCATCGCCGACATCACTCAAGCTCTATAAAATATTAAATACACCTCTCCCATTCTATCAAGGGTGGGAGAAAAGTGTCACATAACGAGACCTCACCAGCCACGAAATGGTGTCACATAATCCAGCCCATGGTCAGCAAAGCGCAGCCATGGGTAATCGCATCAACAAATAACAAGAGGGCTGAAAGCCTGAAACATGCACCTTAACTTCTATTATTTAACTATATAAGGTTCTGAGTGAACCGTTATTTTCCTCGGACCACGCAATCGATGATTTATTGCTCTTTCTCTGCTTTTTAAGTCTCTAAGTATCGCCTCCTGCTCTAGCATCTTATTACGATTATCGTGGTATTGAGCTTGGCTTTGAAGATCAGATTTTTCTAGATCTGCCTCAGTGAAGAATTCTAATTTTTGAACAACTCGAAAAAGCCTTGCTCGATGATCCTCCACTCTTTCTTGTTGCTCTTGTATTAGCTTTTTTAATTCTTCAACAGCATACTCCGCCTCTAACTTTTTACGAGTTTCATCTAGCTTAGTAAAACTTCTAGTTAAACCTGTTAACAATAGATCTCCCAATTCAGCGTGTTTAAAAGGCAACTTACAATCAATCATCAATAAACCTCCCTTAGTCACGGTATATGAGAACGCATTTTCTAGAAAATGAATCACTTTTTCTTCATCCATCCTGAGCCTCCTAACCAGCATTAATTCTTCTGTGAGTTTGAGTAACACCTTTCTTGAAAAGATGACTTCAGCTTGGCGCTGGGTGAATAGCAAAGGATCAAAATGCTTTGTTTTTTCGTCTATTTGATGAATTTCTATGAGAACTCTAAAGGTAGAGTGACCTAGATCTTTCTCTAAAAAGACACTTAATTTATCATCTGGATACAACACCTTAAAAAGGTCTAAGAATTTCTTAGACTCCATTCTCATCAATTGTTTTATTTGTAGAATATTTCGATGAGTTTCTAGATCAACTTTCGCTCGATCTCTAAGTTGTTTCATATTGATGTCATTGATTACATCATTGTTTTTGATCATAAACTTCGCCATTTCTTTGACATCTTGATCACTTGGCTTTGCTGCTTTTTCTAAAAATATGAGCACATTATCTAGCCGAGCAATTTCACCACTGATTGTATTGACCACAGCTTGCCCCTTATCATTGATGTCTACGTTCAGCATCGCCCTATGCATTGCGGTAATATGAGTGAACCCTTGCATTGCCAGCTCATTGGTCGACATTCTCCTGAGATCGCCATTACCCTGCTGTTTCTCAACCACGGGATTTTGAGCTTCGCTAAGCATTGCCATGCTGAGGAGTGATAGTATGCAGAGATAAAGTTTCATAATGTTAGATAGGTGATTTTTCAATAAACTGACTCTATAGTAGTCTAGCCACCAGTTTCGTCCATCCTGTAATTTGAAACATTACGTTTGGCAGGTCAGCAGATTTCCACCAGCCACGAAGTGGTGACACATAATCCAGCCCATGGTCAGCAAAGCGCAGCCATGGGTAATCGCATCAACAAATAACAAGAGGGCTGAAAGCCTGAAACATGCACCTTCACCTCATCACACACAGAGCACCATCTATCAGGCCTTCAACCCCCTCTTCTTAAACAAAAAAAGACCTAGGACTACGCTTGCGCTCACCCTAGGCTAAATATTTATCACCCCGATCGGGGCTTCGGTTTTACAACTCTAGTAAAAACTACTTCCCCATCTCATCCGCTTTGTTCTTAGCGGTGCGGACTGCTTTAATGACTGCTGAGCGGAAACCATTTTCTTCTAAGCTAGCTAAAGCTGCAATAGTCGTCCCACCCGGGCTAGTTACCATGTCTCTGAGGATCGCTGGATGAACGCCAGTTTCAGCCACCATAGCGGCAGCTCCCTGGACAGTTTTCACGGCTAGTTCTAGAGCCTGCGCACGAGGCAGACCTTCCGCTACTCCGCCATCAGCGAGAGATTCTATAAAAGTATAAACGTAAGCCGGCCCACTACCTGAAACACCAGTCACGGCATTCATCAGCTTCTCTTGCACCTCAATCACACTGCCAGCAGAACCAAGCACAGCACAGACCATCTGAGCATCTTTCACGGTAGCAGCGGAGCCTAGAGAATAGGCCGCAGCTCCTTGACCGATGAGCGACGGAGTGTTTGGCATACAGCGGATCACACGCACACCTTCTGGAACCACTTGCTCTAACTGAGCTAGAGTCAGACCAGCGGCAGCGGATACCAAAAGAGTGCTAGTAAGGCACTCAGGCTCATTCGCTAGTTCTAACAAAACTAGTGGAATATCATTCGGCTTGGTGCAGAGAAGAACGACTTCAGCAGCCGCAGCCACTTCAACATTACTCTCTAGCGCAGTGACGCCGAGCTCCGAAGTCATCGAGTCCATCGCAGATTGCGTTCTACTAGAGATGAAAACATCTTCTGCCTTCACAACACCTGATTTCACAGCACCCTCTACGAGTGCTCTGCCCATTTTACCACAGCCGATTAATCCTAGTTTCATAAATTTCTACGCAGCGTCTTCTTCAGTTTTTTTGGTGATGAGAGGAGTTTTCTTACCCTCTACCACAGCTCTATTGATCGTTACAGTGTCGATATCAGTGCGACTTGGAACGTCAAACATAACATCTAACATAAGCTTCTCAAAGATGGATCGCAATGCACGTGCACCAGTGCCACGTCTAACAGCTTCTTCAGCGAGAGCAGTAAGGCCACTAGCTGTGATCTTAAGCTTCACACCATTCATCCCTAACAGCTTTTGGTATTGCTTCACCATAGCGTTCTTAGGTTCTGTTAGAATCTGCACTAACTCTTCTTCGCTAAGTTTACGCAGTGCTGTAATGACTGGTAGACGACCTACAAATTCAGGAATCAACCCGAAGTGCAATAGATCACTAGGCTCCACATTTGTTAGAAGCTGTGACTCGGTGAGCTCCTCCACTTCATCAGATACAAATCCGAGCGTGCGCTTGCCAATACGGTTTTTCACTAGCTCTTCCATCCCCACGAATGCACCAGCACAGATAAAGAGGATCTTCTCAGTGTTAACCTGAATGTATTCTTGGTTTGGATGCTTGCGTCCACCCTGAGGCGGCACATTACAGACAGTTCCTTCTAGAATCTTTAGTAGAGCCTGCTGGACACCTTCTCCAGAGACATCACGTGTGATCGATACATTCTCAGTCTTGCGGCCGATTTTATCAATCTCATCCACGTAGATGATACCACGCTCAGCTTTCTCGATGTCGCCATCCGCAGCTTGGAGCAGTCTTAAAATAATGTTTTCCACATCTTCACCCACATAGCCAGCTTCTGTTAGAGTCGTAGCATCCACGATAGTGAATGGGACGTCTAGCACTCTAGCAAGTGTGCGTGCCATGAGAGTCTTACCAGAACCAGTTGGCCCAAGCATGAGAATGTTTGCCTTCTCAATCTCCACATCGCCATACTCACCATCATCGTCCATCTCAGACTGGAGTAGGCGTTGGTAGTGGTTATAAACAGCTACAGACAGTGTCTTCTTCGCATGCTCTTGACCAATTACGTAGTCATTAAGAAGCTGAAGAATTTCCGCAGGAGTGAGCAGATCTTCCGCATCGAGCAGTTCATCAATAGAAGACGTAGAGCCTCCATCACCAGAAATGTTAGCGAGTTCTTTGCTCATAATTCCAGAGCAGACGTCGATGCATTCGTTGCAGATGTAGACGCCAGGTCCAGCGATAAGTTTCTTTACCTCAGAGTGGCTCTTTCCGCAGAACGAGCACATTGTTAAATTTGTATTTTTGGCCATAGGTGGTAGTGCTAAATATTTAGTAAGCCTGCATGGTTATTGAGAATTCCGCAAGTTTTCTCTAGTGCATGACACGAGAATAAGCTCACATTAGCACAAAAACCACACTTCACCTACTTTTAGGCATAGCAAATTTAACCAAAATTGACCTTTTTCCTCTAAACCCTAGTTTTCAGGGGGTTTTGAGTCAGTCCATGGTTCTTCCAACATTTTCCAACTGACACGTATTTTGTCTCCATGTTGCTTACGCATACTGATCCGATATTCTTCGATCTTTTTCTTTCTACGGTGGGTCTCCAGAGCAATAACAATCTCGTCCTTCATCTCAGCAAAACTTCTCTTTCTCGCCAGCTTTTTCTCTGTCACCAAGATAATACTCCAGCCGAGCTTCGTCTCGACCATTGTCGGCTTATTCAGCTCAGCCGCAAATGCCTTATCAGTGAAATCATCTGTGATACGAGATCTGCTAATCCAGCCCAGATCACCTGAATTGTTTTTAGTGCGCTCATCTTCACTGAACTTCATCGCAGCTGTGTTGAAAAAAGCGACTACATCCGCCTCCTTCACATTTAAACCTACCATCATCTCATTAAGAGCGTTGAGAGCATAGACCTTCTTTTCCTCAGCTGTCTGCCCTGGCGCAGGTAGCCTAGAAATGAAGATATGCTTCACCTTGATACTCTCTGGGACCTCTCCTTCATCACCATACTTATCATAAAAGTCTTTCGCTTCCTCATCCGTCACAGCGATGCCTACCTTGATCTTTTCGTTGAGATACTTGTCCTGCTGGAGTTTGGCTGCTAATCTATAACGCAGCTCCTTCTCTCCCTTGAAGCCATATTTTTTCAGAGCAGTGATCATATCCTCCTTACCATTAAATCGCCTAGAGAACCTCAGCACAGCAGCATCGATTTCTTCATCACTTACTGGATAGTCAGCTTTATTGGTTCCCACCTTCTGCCTAAAAATATATTGATCGATCAAATCACGAAGAACAACCTGCCTGTAGAATAGTCGCTGTTTATCACTCAGGTCAGATCGACTCATGCCTTTAGCCCAGAGCTTCTGATCCACTGCGAAGTCTACCTGAGAAAGCAAGACAGGCTTAGCAAATACTCTCGCAGCAATGTTTTCATACTTAGATCTCTCTAGATCATCGCCTCGCAGCTTCTGATGAATAGGTCCCTTCCAGAACACAAGATCCACTAATAGATAGGTCATAAACACCATCCAAATCCCGACCTTCCATAGTATCTTCTTATTCATCTTAGTAGTTCCTTCGGAACGGAGCAGGAAGCGAGAAGCACGAAGCAGCAAGAGCTAGACATAGCCCCTGAGCTTCATGCTTCTCGCTTCCTGCGTCCAATGTCGAAGACATTAATTTACTGCTACAGCATCACCACCTGTTTCACCAGTTCTGATGCGGATCGCTTCTTCTACTGCTGAGATAAAGACTTTGCCGTCACCGATCTTACCAGTGTTAGCGCTCTTCACGATAGCTCCAGCAACGATTCCTGCCTGATCTGAATCCACGATGATTTCTAGCTTCACTTTAGGAAGGAAATCCACAGTGTATTCTGATCCACGGTAGATTTCAGTGTGCCCCTTCTGTCTGCCGAAACCCTTTACTTCTGTCACGGTCATTCCCTGCACGCCTACTTCAGCGAGAGCTTCTTTGACTTCTTCTAGCTTAAACGGCTTAATAATGGCTTCAATTTTTTTCATAGTGTTGAGTAGTTGATTTGTAAAATTATGTTAGCAGGTAGCGTGCCAGCTTCTCCAGCAACTTACTGCTGATTCTTTGACACTACTATTTGCGCTTCACTTAGGTTTGGCAAGAACGGAAGTTGGATTTGTGAGTTTTAAGCTAACTCCTCATTTTTTATAGATATTTACAGCACAACTATATATCACTGTTAAACAACACCTAACAATAAATACCATTTCTTGATACATGACATCACAGAGGCAACTCTATCATGACTATGGCACCCTGTTTGAGCGACTGTAAAAAGGTTGACTAAATACCTTTGAATGTTAGTTTTTCGGACTTCAAAGACCATTGGCTCTAGTCACAAATTAACCTTTCCAACCTTTATAATCATTTCCTGTAAACCATCTTATGAGTTTATCAAATCCAACTCTGAGCGGAGAATTCATCTCCGACAAAGATAAATTCTCTCAGCAATGTGAGCTTATCTTAGAGTCTTTCAAGCAATCTAATGACATTGTGCAGGCAGGGCGTAATACGTTGAAAAAGGTGACATTCGAAGGATCCGACTGTGTTGTAAAAGCATTCCGCATTCCTAGTTTCCCGCAAAACTATAGCTACGGACTGCTAGCTAAATCCAAAGCCAAAAAGTCCTATTATAATGCCCAACGTCTCTTGAAGCTCGGCTTCTTGACTCCTGCACCTGTAGGATATTTCGAGTATCGCTCCGGCGGCAAACTCAAAAACAGTTACTATATCTGTGACTATGCGGACAATGTCAAAACTCTCGATCAACTCTGGGATAACATCAATCCAGACAAAGACCTCGTTCAAGAATTCGCCACATACTGCGTCAGCTTACATTCCAAAGGAGTCTTACACCGAGATTTCAACCCTAAGAATGTGTTAGTCTCTCAAAACGATGGTAAGAGAGAGTTTGCCTTAGTAGATATCAACCGCATTACTTGGTATAAAAAGATTGGTTCTTCACACGTGAAGCATGATCGACTCATACCTCAATCGAGCGTATAGGTAGTCTAAATCTCTGATTCCACA
>CAKZNV010000076.1 GCA_937132085.1 uncultured Rubritalea sp.
GCAACAGCTAAGTCGATCACAACATGTTGCCTCAGTGCGATTGTCGACCAGAAAATAGCCACTACCCACAACCAAGCGAACACCTTTAATGCAGGCTTAAACAATGCTGACTTCTGCACTGCTATAGCCGCGATGACCGATAAAGTAGCATGTAGTGAAGGCATCGCATTTCTAGGTTTATCCACAGCGATTAACCACTGATACAGCCAGTTGCCAGCTCCCGCTGGTATTTCTGAACGCTCTGCTCCATTTGGTAGAAACAAGAAAAAGGCATGACACACAGCCGTCGCCCAGCCGATCGTATAGAGATAGCGGATAAAGTATTTCTTCTCCACAGTCAGCCCCACAATAGCTAACAAAAGGTAAAATGAGAAGTAAACCCACACTGCTGAAAAACAAACTGGAATCGCCTTATCAATCGCTGTCTGAGGCATCCACAGCACCTCACGGATCTCCACATGCTGTAGAATAGCATACGGAGCCAGTATCCAGATCACTACTAAAATACCGCTATACAAGCGGCATACTATGGCTTTATTACTCAACATGGTATCAGTTTCATCCCTCTAATAGCACTCCACATGATGCCTAATCCTCCCACTACAAACAACATCGGAAACCAAATACTATACAGCGCTGCTTGGGAATCATGCTCTAAGATCACTTGCTTAGTATTATCCAGATTCACATAACAAACCGTCTTCTTACCAACAGGATAAGCATCAATCATCGCTTTGATTCGGCCCTGATCTGATGTCCACTTGATCCCTCTCGGTGTGTGGAATTTGCTAGTAAGAACCTTTCCTTCCACAGTAAATTTATACTCTACTTTCCAGCTATATTCCATGCTGATGTGCTCAGCAGATCTTGTATTAATATCAGAGACTGTGATCTCACATGGCATTTCTTCCCAGCTCTTCGTCTCTTGCACCTGAGCGTAGCTACTCCACATTAGCCAAACGAACACAGCTCCTACTGCTGCGATAGCAAAACCTATCCCCATTAAATAAAAACCACCTGCTTTGCTCTTTTGCTCCGTCATTTCACACACAAAATGCCTCTAGTCACCACAAATGAAAAGCCTATTTTTAGAGTAATTTCTCAGTCCACACTTGCAATTTACTCTCTCACTTAGATGATGCTCTCCATGCACGGTCAACTCTTACTACTTGGTGTCAAAGGACTCGAACTCAGCCCTGAAGAAATCACACTCTTCAAGAAAATCCAGCCAGGTGGCTTCGTCATCTTCGGCAGAAATGTCCAGTCACCTCAGCAAGTCCGAGCCCTCACCGACTCGCTCAAAGACCTCTGTGACATTGAGCCCCTCATCACCATCGACCAAGAAGGCGGCCGAGTAACCCGCACCCGTGAGATAGGCAATGAGCCACCATCAGCTCAGCAATTCCGCCAAGCTGGAGACTCCAAGAAAGTCGGTGGACTCATCGCCAGACACGGAATGATCACCGCCGACATTCTACGTCAGTTAGGAGTCAACATGAACCTCTGCCCCGTCCTAGACATCTCCTACGATGACGAAGCAGACAACGCCATGAAAGGCCGCTGCTACGGCACAGACGCTCAAGAAGTCATCTGCAACGCAGGAATTTTCAACAGCAACCTACGTCACAAAAAGAAAATGCTTTCCTGCGCCAAGCACTTCCCATCCTGCGGACTAGCCAACGTCGACCCACATCACGAACTCCCCTTCGTCACCAAAGCTAAGCAAGATCTGTTAGACACTGATCTACTTCCTTACACAGCTCTCATGGACACGCTCGATGCAGTAATGAGCTGTCACGCACACTTCTCTGAGATAGACCCAGACAGCCCAGGCTTACCGGGATCATTCTCTAAAAACCTCCTCACTCACCTACTTAGAACTCAGCTCGGATACGACGGAGTCATCATGACCGATGACCTAGATATGGGAGCCATCGTCAACACCTACGGCAGAGGAAACGACGTCAAGCTAGCCATCGAAGCAGGTAACGACTTCGCCATGATTTGTCATCAAATCGACTCCGCAGGCGTAGCTCTAGATGCCCTAAAAGAAATCTCTCACACCAAGATCGACGACTCACTCCACCGCATCGAAAAGCTCAAGAAACGCTTCACCCCACCCACAGCATTCAGCCAAAAACTGTGGGATAAATACGATGAAGAAGTCATGCAACTCCGCATCGACACCCTAGGCGAAGAAGCCGCCAGAACCACCGAAGACTACAGCGGCGAAAAACGCAGCCCAGTTGAAGAGTATTA
>CAKZNV010000077.1 GCA_937132085.1 uncultured Rubritalea sp.
GATGACGGTTCGTTTGAGTCAGATGATCCATTTGACGAAGGTGCATCTAATAAAAAAATGAGTATGAAAGAATTGTTAGAGTCGAATGGGATTCCTTTCCCTGAGGGATCGAGTGCTGTTTTTTCTAGAGCTAGAGGTGTGATTTCGATTAGGAATACTGCTGATAATTTAGATATCGTGGAGCAAATCGCTGATGAGGTTAACGAACTAACTAAGGTGAAACCTGGAACACTTTTCCTAGAAGCTTATACTCTTTTGGAGACCTCTAAAAAATCATCTCAAAATGGTGATTTAGATAATGCTCTTGCTAGTAAAGTAGCTGCTCTTGAGATTTATAAAAAGTTAGATGAATTGCATCCAAATTGGAAAAATCATCTAGTGAAGCATCGGATCAATACCACTGAGAAAGATATTAAGCATGCAGCACAGGGGCTGAAGAGTAAAAGACTGGAGAAGAAAACACCTTCAAAAATGGCTGAAGAAATCTCTGCATCTGTGCAGACGCATTCTACGTTTTCTCTGAGTGTGAGTGATGTGAGCTTTAAGTTAGCGCAGGTGGAGATGTTAGAGAATGGTCGATTGCCTGATGCGGAGAAAATCCGTGTGGAGGAATTCGTTAATGCCTTTGACTACGGTGATCCTAGTGCAGTTGGTAAGAAGGTGAATTCTGTGGTGGAGCAGTCTGCTCATCCGTTTTATCAGCAGAGAAATCTAATGAGAATCGGTATGAAGACTGGAGCGATCGGTAGAAGTCAGCCCTTGCAGTTGATTATTCTGTTAGATAACTCAGGTTCGATGGAGCGTGAGGACAGAGCTGCGACTGTGCTTAAGGCGATGGAGGCTCTGGCTGGTAAGTTGGGACCTGATGATGAAGTGACGCTGATGAGTTTCGCTCGTGATGCTAGGCTAGTGGCTCAGAAGATCAAAGGTAATGAAGCTGGGAAACTGGTGGAGTTAGTGAGAGCTATTCCTAGTGAAGGTGGCACTAATTTAAGTAAATCAATCCAGCAGGCGTATGCGGTGGCGAAGAGGGATCTGAAGCCTGGGCGTATGAGCAGGATCGTTCTGATGACTGATGGCGCTGCGAATCTAGGTAATGCCAAGCCTGAGGAATTAACTGATATGGTGGTGAGTATGCGCCAGAATGGAATCGCCTTTGATGCCTGTGGAATAGGAGCTGATGGTCTGAATGATGAAATTCTAGAAGCTCTGACAAGAAAGGGTGATGGCAGATATTACTTTATCAATAAGCCGGGTGATGCTGATGCGGAGTTCGCAGAGAAGCTAGCGGGTGCGCTGAGACCAGCGGCTAAGAATGTGAAAGTGCAGGTGGTGTTTAATCCAGATCGTGTGGGGAATTATCGTCTGTTAGGTTTCGAGAAGCATAGGCTGGAGAAAGAAGACTTTAGAAACGATGCTGTGGATGCTGCTGAGATGGCGGCTGAGGAAGCGGGTAATGCTCTGTATCAAGTAGAAGCGAAAGCTGGTGGCCATGGAGATGTGGGCACGGTGTTCGTGAGATTCAGAGATCTGGCGTCTGGTCAGATGGTGGAGCGCAGCTGGGTAATCCCTTATGTGCCATCGATCCAAGGCATAGATGCTAAGGGAACTAATGCCTCAATGAAGCTAGCGACTGTGGCTGGAATGCTGGGAGAGAAGCTGAAGTTTGGCGATGCTTCGGGAGTAGATTTTAAAGAAATGAAGCCTGTGCTCAATGAGCTAAAGGTGGTGTATGCCAATGATGCGAAGGTGCGTGATCTGATACGAATGTGTGAGAGTGAGTTGGTGAAGTAGGTTAAAGGTTAAAGGTTAAAGGTTAAAGGTTAAAGGTTAAAGTGTGGATGGATTTTACGATGAGTTTACACAAAGGTAGAGAATTTAAGATATAAAATAAGATTATGAAATTGAGAAGACGAGTTTTAGGGATGATGGGTGGAGCTTTTGGGCTTACCTTTGGTTGTGCGCTGATGTTGGGCAATGGGCTGATGGGGCAAGCTGCTGATGGAGATGTGGCGTTGAATGGTGATCTAGTGGTGCGACCTGCGAAGGTTGAGGCTAAGCTGGCATTGTTCTACACGGTGGATATTGATTCTAAAGTGGTGGTGAATGCTGATAAGATCAGTCAGACATCTACGCTGAAATTTAAAAAGCTACAGGGCAAAGACGATATGATGACTGTGGCGCTGAGTCGTAGTCTCGATGATATGGTGGTGACTGGCGAAGGGAAGACACTGAAAGCGTGGGCCGTCCGTGATGTGAATGGTAAGTTATTTCTAGATCTCCAAGTGAGTGACCCTAAAGTGGATTCTCTCACAGTGATTGTGAAGGGGACGACTGATTGGAAAACTGGTGTGATCGATTTGATGACTTTTGGTCCAAACAGTGAGGTGAAGAATCTCGGTAATGCTGGATTCAACGAGAAGGTGGAACTCCGTTCAAATGCAGCTCTAGCAATGCGAGCAGTGAGTGCGAGCGGCTTCGTGAAGGTGAAAGAGAATACTGATAACTATGATCTATTCGTTTCAAAAGGAGTGACTAAGTTATCTATAGAGGCACCTAAAAGTGATGCTGGATTTGGTAAGGCTGATCTTAGAAATGTGAATTTAAGCGCTGTTTTGTCTGAGGATAAGAAGAGTGCTGTGGTGACTCTGTCTGGAGTGCTGCATGTCAGAGAAGTGGACGAAAAGGGTGTGACTCTACTCACTGGTAAAGTGGGGCTGTTAGAGTATCCTGATGTTGCTGATGTAGGGATGAATATGCACTCGACCAATGGTGAGGTGCACTACAGTCTGCTGCCAAAGCAAGTGGGTGTGTATCCTGTGACTCTGAAGTTCGGTGTGGCTGTGGATAATGTGGCTGGCTGGAAGACGCTGAAATTTAATGTGCCTAATGGTGCTGTGATCCCACTCAGTATCGATGCTGTGGGGGATAATGCAGAGTTTAGAAAATCTGATCTAGGCAAGGCAGCATCAGTGACTGAGCTGCAAAATCTGCAAGGTAAGTGGCAGGGAGTTCTGTCAGCATCAGGTGTGTGTATGGTGCAGTGGAAGCAGAAGAGCAAGTCGCTGGATGGTGAGTTATTTTACACATCGAATGGTGTGGCTGATATCAGAATCGGTGCGGGTCTGATGAATAGTGTGACCACTGTTAGAGTGAAAATTCTTCAAGGTAAGATGAGCAAGCTGGTGATGACTCTGGATGGTGAGGGTGAGATAATGTCAGTGATCGGAAGTCAAGTGGCTAGCTGGAAGGTGACTGAAGTAGCTGGTAAGAGAGTGCTAGAGTGTATTCTAAACTCGGCTAGATCCGAGGTGGGAGCAATCACCGTGGCAGCGCAGTATCCGCTAGGGAAACTACCTGCTAAGGTGCAGCCATTAAGACTGACTCCACAGGGAGCAATTCGTCATTCTGGCTATGTAAGAGTGAAGAATGATGGTGCTGTTAGACTAGAGTCAACTAAGGTCGAGGGCTTGCTACAGCTTTCTCCAGATTTGTTCCCAGGTGCAAAAAGGGTAAAAGAAAATCCTAAGGTTCAGACTAACCAAGTGTTTGTGTATCGCTATCCTACTGCGGAGCGAGGCTTAGAGATTTCTGCTGATCAAATTATTTCCGAAGTGGGTGTTAGTCAGGTTTTAGTCTATGAGCTAGGTGATACGGATCGTGTGATCTATGCGGACATAGAGCTAGATATCCGTGAGGCTGCGCTTAGAGAGTGGAGCTTCAAAATACCAGCAGACTATGCTGTATCGGCTGTGAAAGGTGCTGAGATGGCGGATTATGTGGTGAGCACGACTGTTGAAAATGGACAGCGCAACTTGAAAATAATATTTAAGAATGAAGTGATCGGTCGTCAGTTAGTGCAGCTGAAATTAGAGAAAAACTTGGCCGCTACGGCTGGAGATTGGACGCTAGCTAGGTTGAAATTTCCGGGTGCAATCACGGTCAAAGGTGATATTGGAATTCAAGCGGCTCATGGCTGGAAGGTCACTGAGACGAAAATCGAAGGTCTAAAGAGTAGAGCGTTGGCTTACTTTCCGAAGCGTAGTGAGATCCTGCAACATGCGTATAGAGTGCGTAGTGATGACTGGTCTGTGGCTGTTAAAGTAGAGGAAATGGGACAGAGTGTGCAGGCTGATCTATTTCACCTCTACGAACTGAAAGAAGGAATGTTAGAGGCGAAGGTGTTAGTGAATTATTTCGTGATCGGCGCTCCATCGAATCAATGGAATCTGGCTCTGCCTCTGAGTGCTGAGAATGTCTCTGTGGAAGGTCAGAATGTGAGAAGCTGGGATTATAAAGAAGGACAGCTAGTGGTGAATTTACACCAACCATCAATGGGTGCAGCGACTTTACTAGTGACCTATGAAGAGGCGATGCCTGCTGGGGGAGGAACGATAGAACTCGGTGGTGTGACTCCACTGAATGTTCAGTCTGAGTCTGGGTTTATCCATTTAGTCAGCGGTAATCAGGTGAAGCATCAGGTGCTGAAAGGTAAGCAAATTCCTTTAACGATTAGCCCACTGGAAATGCCAAGGAGCTTCCAGGTGCTGAACTCTAAGCCATCGATAGCGGCTTGGCAGTATGCGTCTCGACCATTCGGTCTCAAGCTAGAAGTAGAGACTCTGGAGCTGGTGGACACGGTGGATCAAGTGATCGGAGCTGCGACTCTGAGCACTAAGGTGACCCGATCAGGCGAGGTAGTAACTTCGGCTAAATTTCTAGTGAGCACGAGAGGTAAGAAGGCGCTGCGTATCAGACTACCAGCGAATAATCAGCTGTGGAGTGCCAAGGCAGACAATAAGATGATCAATGCGAGAGTGGATGGTGGAGAGTATATCTTACCTATTCCAGCGACGACTGACCCTAACAGATACCGAGTATTAGAGATCCGCTATGGTGGAACCTCAGATGATCCTAAAAGTGTGGTAGTAGGTCCTCCAGTGTTGTCGGCACCGATGACGATCGCTGAGTGGAAGATCAGTGGCGACAATCATCTGATGGTGACTGGTGGTAATGTGAAGCCTTTGCAGACTGTGATTCAGGAAACTGGATTTGATTGGATAAGCGGCAGAATGAGTTATCTTACTGGAGTTTTAGCTCTTCTGTTAGGTGGTATTCTACTTACTCGCAAGTTCTCTGATAATCACTGGTTATTAGGTTTCGGGATGGTTTGGCTATTCAGCGTGGTTCTCTTCAGTGCGATGATGGTGTTCAAGGCGGCGAACTTCGATGTTCAGAGTTTAAAAGAATTTAATGTGGTGGCTCCTGTCGTGGAAGGTAGCGAAGTGGTGTCACTGGAGCTGCGTAACTCAGCTAGCAGTCTTGGGATTTTCTCAAGTATGGGAGTGGTTACGATGTTGCTCGGATTTGTAGGGTTCGTAGTTTGTAATCTGAAAAGTCTGCCAACTGTGTTTAAGGCATTAGCGATAGTGGTAGTTAGTATCGGAGCCTTGATGCATGTGGGTGGAGCTTCGTATTTCTACTTCATCATCGCTCTCGTTTCACTGATCTTGCTAGTGCTAGCGGTGAATGATTTTAGGTCAAAGTGGGATGGATTTAAACAACAGAACAAAAGGTCTAAACTGAGTAAGGTGAAGTCAACAGGAGCGACTGCTGTTCTAGCTCTCGTGATGAGTTTGGCTGGTCAGTTTAGCGCCAATGCAGACAATGTGGCGAACTCGATTTCTGAGAGCTGGAACATCCAAGATGATCAGCTTAGAGCAACGATGAATGTCAAATGGACTGCCAAAGTGGGTCAATCAGTCGTGGTGCTACGACAGCCTGCTACGCTGGTGAGTCACTCAGGTGATGGCTACCGTATTGTGAAAGTGCAGAAGCCTAAGACGAAACAGATCGTGTGGTCCATCGTGGCTGAGAAGGAAGGCGAGATTAATGTTAATTTGACCTACCAAATGGCGATGCCGAATCCAGCGGATCAAGCTTGGCTAGTGCCGAGTGGTCTAGCTGCTGTTAAGAATCTAACGGTTAACGTGGCTCAGAAAAACTGGCAGGTGACAGCGACTAATTCAGTGCAGGTGAAGCAGATTAGCGCTCCAAGTAATGCCGCTCTTAGTTCAGCGAGTTTGGTATTGATTGGAAACTTACAAAGCTCAGTCATTCTGAAGCCGATGCCTAGAAATAGGGGAAATGAGAAGCTACGTTTCTTTGCTGAAATGGCGGACATTTATATCCCAGCAGCGGGTGTGCTGGATGGTAGACATAAACTTAAGATACGTCCTCTGAGTGGTCAGCTCAGTGAGCTAGTGCTTGATGTGCCAGCTGGTATGATGGTCGGTGATGTGCTGGGCAATGTAGTGGATAGCTGGAGATTTGATGCGAAGAAGCAGACATTGACTGTGACGCTACAGAGTGCGCTTTCGCAAGAATTTGAACTCAACATTATGACTCAGAGGGGGCTCAAAGCGTTTCCTCAGCAGGTGATGCTTGAGACGATGAAGGTGCGTGGTGTGGATAATGTGGTGGGAATGTTAGGCTATGGATTTGGCTCAGACTCTCAGCCAGATGATGCCAAGGTGACCAATCTGTTAGAAGTGAATAGTTCAGACTTTGATGCAGGATTGATCAAACAGGCGAAGGCGCTCCAGCCAGCTTATGTGCTGCATAAAGCGTATCGATATGGAAAAGATTACGGCAAAGTAGATCTGAAAATAGCGGCGGTAGCTCCTGAGATCAGAGTGCAGAGTCGCCAAGTTCTAAGAATGAATGAAGAACAGATTTCGCTACAGATAGAAGCGACTGTGAACATTACGAGAGCGGGAATATTTGATCTGAAGTTTGCAATTCCTAATGGATTTACGGTTGAAACTGTAGGTGGTTCGGCTCTTAGAGATTGGTCTGAAAATGAGGTGGATGGAAAACGTGTTGTGACGATGTTCCTCAATGGTAAGACGATGGGTGAGCAGAGATTTGTAGTGACGATGATTGGAGCTTCACCGAAAGGCAAAAAATTCACAGTGCCTCAGTGGGAGCTAGACAATGTGGAACGCCAAAAGGGTGTGCTGATGATCGTTCCTGACCATGGAATTAGACTGCAAGTGAAAGAAAGAAACAATGTTTCTCAGCTAGATCTCAGCAAGAATGGTCAAGACCAGCAAGGTGCATTATCATTCAGACTGCTACAGAAGGGCTGGAAGCTACAGCTCGCTGTGCAGAAGTTAGATGCTTGGGTGACAGCTGAGATGCTACAAGAACTCAGCCTTAAAGAAGGTGTGACGAATAAGCGTCTAAGAATCATCTTTAACGTAGAGAATGCGGTAGTGAAAAGCTTCAGGCTACGTCTTACAGGAGTTGCGCCAACTGATGAAAAGGGCAAAACCTTAAGAGCTAGTGGTGCAGTGGTGAAGGATATGATCCACGTTAAGGATGATATTTGGGAAATCAGATTGAAGCAAGGTGTCATCGGTAAAGTGCCAGTGACGGTGGAATATCAAGAGGTGGCTGATCGCAAAGAGAACAAAGAAGTGATCGCTCCTGTGATTCTGTTAGATGTGAAGCAGGTGCAGCATTACGTAGTGGTGCGTGCTCCGGGTAGACTGGACATGCAGCAGACAGCGGCTGTGCGCAGCTGGAGAGCGATAGACTGGTCACGAGTGCCTGTGGCTCTGCATAATCCTGCTGACAAGAGCGTGCCTAGCATGAGCTATAAACTGACAGATGCTGAGAAGCCACTGACTGTGATGGTGAAGCGACATGCGATGGCTGGAACTCTGAAACTTAGAGTGGAAAAGGCTGAGATGCGCACGCTATTCAATGTGGATGGCAGTGCTCTGACGAGACTTAGCATGGATGTGAAGGTGGTGGAGAAGAGCAGGTTGAGAGTTACTTTACCGACTGGTTCGGAGCTGTTCAATGTGATCGTGAATGACGAGAGCGTGGCAGTCGTGAAGGAAGATGATGCTTATTGGTTCCTCATCGATAGCAGTGCTAATGATAGTCTGGCGGCTAAGGTGAAGGTGACTTATCTGACTGATGTGCCTGCGAATGGTTCTCAGAATAAAGTGAAACTATTCGGACCTAGTCTGAACATTCCGTTAGAGAAAATCGATTGGTTTGTGATGCTTCCAGATGGCTACGATTATAGTGGCTTCAATGGTGGGTTTGACTTCGTGGAACTACAGAATCTTGGATCACAGAACTACGTGAGAAGCTATGTGGCTAAAGTGAAAACACGCTACCAGAGACTCAAAGCTGAAGGCCAGAAGGAGCTAGAAATGGCAATGAACTGGAGTAATAGCGGTGAACTCGATAAGGCGAACAAGGCGTTCAACAGAGTTTATCAAAATGGCGCTGTGGATGCGGCTAGTAATGAAGATGCTAAGGTGAAGCTGGAGCGTAATATGACTAGCCAAGCAATCATGGGGCTGAATACTAGACGTCAGAGAATCTATATGGATAACCAAGCGGCAGGTAATCAGATCCAGAGAAACAATCTGTTAGAAGAAGCTGCCACTAATAATCCGTTCTTTGCTGGGACTAACAATTTCGATCCAAATCAGCTCAACAACTATATGCAGGGCAATAGCCAAGAGGAGATCAATGCGATGTCTAGAATAGCGAAGAAGCTAGTCGGCACTCAGATCAATGCTGGTAATACCTCAAGAGGGATAGATCTAGAAATGTTAGATAGTAGTAAAGTTCTTCATGTTTATAGAGATGTTTACCTACCCGGTGAAAATGATCTAGTGCTAGAAGTGAATCTTAAAGATGCGGTGACGACATCGAAGGGAGTTCGTTCTAGTTTTGGCCTGATTGCGTTATTACTAATCGTAGGTGCACTAGGTGGCTGGATTCTTATGAGTAGTAAGAAGGCCGCTTAAGGTGCATATGTCAGGCTTTCAGCCCTTGGTTGTGGAGCGGTTATGGTTGCCCTAGGGCTGCGCTTTGCTGACCCTAGGCTGGATTATGTGTCACCACGTTGTGGCTGGGAGATGGGTTATATTCTTTGTGGTTCGTTGGATAGGACTACCAAGTATTGTAAGGTGCTTTCATTAGCTGGCTGTTGAAGTATTTGCTTTCAGAGCTGACTTCTCGGCCGATCCAGTCTGGGCAATGCACTGGCTGGTCTTCTGATTCTAGCTCTACCTCGGCTACGATGAGTCCTGCGTTGGCTCCATGAAAGGTATCGACTTCCCAAGTGTGGCCATTTTGCAGAATGATAGTGCGAGTCTTCTCAATAGGCTCACCTATAGCACATTCACGCATCTCTTGAGCATCTGTTAGAGGGATTTCGTATTCGTATTCCATTCGGGTTATCGTTGTCGAGCTAGCATCGGATGGCTTGGTTTTGACATTGATCGTGGCGATGTCGTCTTCGATCCGAACACGAATAGTGCGTAGCTTATCAGTGCAGAGGTAGGCCTGACTGATTTGGGTGTCAGAACCTTTTGGGATAGTTCCTTTGATCAGATATTTGCGTTCGATTTCAGTTGGCATGGGTAGATGTTTATCGGCAAAGAATTGGTTTTTCAATGTGTTATTATAGATTGTATTGTTTTGTCATATTCTGATAATGGTTAATTCAAAATGAATGATGTGTTTAAATTGAGTCTGTTGATAATGCTTTTCAATCTGTCAGTAGTGTATGCTGCTGAGGTGCGATCAGTAGAATGGGGGACTGCTAATGCTTCAGCTCCAGCTAAAGTGATGGTGAATGGGAGGGATGTTACAGGCACAATTAGATATGCTGTTTCTCATTCTCCTGAGCCGCTAGTGATGCAATTATCTGGACTGGGAGGTGAAATGTTAGGTTTAAAGAAACAGCAAAATAGACAGCTACAGCGCTTAACTTCTAGTTACTACAAAAAGATGTCACTTGAGATTAAGGAGGGTGAATTTCCTGCTGTTCCATCAGCATTGAGCTATTGTTATTCTGATAAAAAGCCATCGAAAGGCTTTGCTAATGTGTATTTGCCCAGTGGATTTCACAAGAACTCGTCAGTGGTAGTTTTCCTCCATGGTTATGGTGGGAGTTTTAGTTTTTACATGCATTACATGGCTAAGGTGTTTCCTGAGCATATTATTGTCTGTCCAGCCTACGGGATCAGTATGAGCAGAGTGAATGATCGGTATATTGCAGAGTGTAAATTGGCTGTTGAGAAAGAGATTGGTCACAAACTGACTAAACCTCTTCTAGTGGGACTATCGGCTGGTGGGACGGGTGGATTCAGACATTATCAGCGACAGATGGCTGATTACCGAAAGTTTATCTGTATGGTGTCTCTACCGCCTAGAGATGTGGTAAAGGTCATGCCTAAGAACGCAAAAGTAGCATTAATCGCTGGTGGTGAAGAAGGGTTTGTTAAGTCTGGATTGCTAGCTAGACGTGTTCGTCAGATGAATCTTAAGCATTATGAACAAGTGATCGTAAAGGGGCACGGTCATTTCCTGATGTTAAGCGATCAGGAGCAAACGATGCAGACATTAAGGGAATTGGCTAGAAAGTGATGCAGTTAATGTGCTAGGCTTCTTTATGCACGATGATATTGCGAATATTTTAGTTAGTGAGGAACAGATAGAAGTGAGGGTGAAGGAGCTTGGGGTGAAGATTCTGGAGAGGGGAAACGAGAATATAGTGATGGTGATTCTGCTGAAAGGGGCCTTGGTTTTCGCTGCGGATTTATTTCGAGCTATGCCGGTGAAACTAGAGATAGAGTGTCTCAATGTTTCTAGCTATCATGGTGGGATGGAGAGCAGTGGCAAGGTTGAGTTTTTAGATCAGTGTTTACCAGATTTTACAGGTAAACGAGTGGTGGTAGTGGATGATATTTTCGACACAGGACTGACAATGCAAGAGGTCTGCCGTGAGATCAGTAGTCGAGGAGCTCAGTCTGTGGAAAGTTGTGTTCTGTTAGAGAAAGAGGGGTGTAGGACTGTCGAGATGAAGCCTGATTATGTAGGCTATGTGATTGGTAATGAATTTGTAGTCGGCTATGGTCTGGATTACGCAGGGCGGTATAGAAACTTACCTTATGTTGGTGTTCTTAGGCCAGAAGCTGTCTAGACTAGGGACTTTTATACAAAATGGACAGAACTTTTCAGAATGAACAAAATTGCTTAAGTAGATTGCTTCATTGCATTCGCTAAATTCTGGATCATTATGTTAATCCTGTATTGCGCCGCAGGCATTATATCTCTAGCTGGGTTACTCTGGGAGGTCTAGTGATAGTCCCAGCTTGCGTTCTAACAGTTCATGCTTTATAGATAAGGTATGAGATGTTCAGTAATACGAGAATTAGATAGATTAGAAGACTTTTTGAAGCATAAGGGGCAGTTACATTGTTCAGTTATTCAAGGGCTGGACTTTACTCAGGTGGATATTGACTGGAGTCGCCTAGATTTCAGTGGGGCTGTGTTTTTGGGGTGCCATTTTCCGAGTGATATTTCTGTCGATTTTTTGATTAATCGTGGTGCAGTAATTTTTCCTCAACTACCGAATCTCCCTTACAATCCCTACAGAAGTCACCTTTATAATAGAGCAGAACTTATGGAAGGTTGGACACCAACGGAAGATCTTAGCACTGATAAAAAGATCTATGATCACTTTGTGAAAATGGGGAAGAATAATACGGATGTTCTAGAATCATTGTCTCAGCGTCTGCATGACCATGCGATAGATGATGGAATGACTGATTTGCTAGAAGGCAAATTTAATGGCGGACATCACAAAAAAGTGATTGGGGTGATGGGTGGCCATGGCACTAGTAGAGCGGATGAATACTATGGAAAAGTGGTGAGGATCGCTAGGGCGCTGACCAAGCAAGGGTATTTCATAGCGACTGGTGGTGGACCAGGCACGATGGAGGCGGCAAACCTAGGGGCTTGGCTTCAGCATGCTAGTGATGATGAGGTCGAGGAGGCATTAAAAATCCTAGCTAAGGCACCAGTGTATACATCTAAAGGTTATATGGAGGCTGCTCAGACAGTGCTTGATTTACATCCTAAAGGTGGGGCTAGTATAGCAATTCCTACATGGTTTTATGGTCATGAACCTACTAATTTGTTCTCAGTGCATATTGCTAAATACTTTTCTAACAGTATTCGTGAAGACGGTCTGTTAGCAATTTCGACTCACGGTGTGATCTTCGCACCCGGTAGTGCGGGGACGACTCAGGAGATCTTTATGGATGCGACTCAGAATCACTATGTGACCTTTGAGAAAATTAGTCCGATGGTATTTCTAAGTGAGAAACGCTACAAGGAAGACACGATGCTGTTCCCATGTATTCAGCAGTTAGCTGAAGGGAGAGCGTATGCTGATTACTTATTCTGCAGTGATAGCGAGAGTGATATTGTAGATTTTATCCAAACGCACCCACCGCTAGAATCAGAAGGGTAAGCGACTTTTCTCTAAGATAATAGTTCTCTGTGTCGTTGATACTGGGAACCCAATTATCAAACTATGAGAAGAACTAAGAATGTTGCGGCAAAAGAAGAGGATCCTGTTTTAGATATATCATCACTAATTGATGTTTGCTTTTTACTACTGATTTATTTCGTAGTGACGAGCACGATCCAGCCAAGAGAGCAGGATTTGCCGATGACTATGCCAGGGGATCCTTCTGATGTATTCACTTTAGATCAACCTGTGACTGCACTTATTGGTATCCGTGGCGATGGCGCTGTTGTGATGAATCCTGGTGAAAATGCGGAACTGTTAGACAGTGATGCTGCAAAACGTGAGCTTCCTAATACAAAAGAACGGCTACAGATGATGAATCAAATGGCTAAGTCCAGCGGCACAGAGCTCATGGTGCAGGTCTATGCGATGGAAAATGTAAGCCAGCAAAGGTTTGTTGATGTGCTGAATTGCCTCAGAGGTGAGGGGATAGAGCATTTGACGATTACTGATGTGGAGTAGAATTTAGAGCACAAAAAAGCCTTGGCTGTTAGGCCAAGGCTTCTTGTGAAATTTGTTAGATTAATCCCAGTCTAGGACGATCTTACCGGACTTTCCTGAGAGCATGGTCTGGAAGCCTTTGTCGAAATCTGTGTAGTGGAACTTGTGAGTGATGACTTCGCTGATGTCCATTCCTGCACGGATCATTGAAGACATTTTATACCAAGTCTCATACATCTCACGGCCGTAGATGCCTTTGAGAACGAGTCCTTTGAAAATGACTTTGTCCCAGTCGATCGCTACGTTGTCAGGGAAGATACCGAGGAGGGAAACTTTAGCACCGTTTGAGGTGTGTTCTAGGATGTCGTTAAGTCCGCTTGGGTGACCTGACATTTCTAGTGCTACGTCGAAGCCTTCGTTCATCTTGAGCTCTTTCTTCACGTCTTCTAGTGATTCTTCGGCTACGTTGACTACGCGAGTTGCTCCGAGCTTCTTAGCGAGGTCTAGACGGTAAGGGTTTACGTCAGTGACGACTACGTGGCGAGCTCCTGCATGCTTAGCTACAGCGGCAGCCATACATCCGATTGGGCCGGCTCCAGTGATGAGCACGTCTTCAGCTACGAGATCCCATGAGAGGGCTGTGTGCACAGCATTTCCGAGTGGGTCGAATGTAGAGATGACGTCTACTGGGATAGATGGGTCTACTTTGTAAGCATTGACAGCTGGGATAGAGAGGTATTCTGCGAATGCACCTGTGCGGTTGACTCCAACACCTTGGGTATTGGGGCAGAGATGGCGGCGGCCAGCTAGGCAGTTACGGCAGTGTCCACAGACGATGTGTCCTTCACCAGAAACTAGCTCACCGATAGAGAAATCTGTAACTCCAGCACCTACTTCTGCGATCTCTCCACAGAACTCGTGACCGACAGTCATACCTACTGGGATGGTCTTTTGAGCCCATTTATCCCACTTGTAGATGTGTAAGTCAGTGCCGCAGATCGAGGTTTTCTTGATCTTGATAAGAACGTCCATAGGACCTACTTCAGGCATTGGGACGTCTTCCATCCATAGACCTTCTTCTGCTTTCGATTTGACGAGTGCTTTCATGGGCGTAGCTATAAATGGTTTTCATCAAAAAAGACAATCGAAAAATAAATAAGTTCCTGTTCAAAATGAGTTCTACTTGTTGTATTGTTGTTATGAAGAAATTATTTAGCTCTATAGTCACGTCTAGTTCTTTGATCATCTTAGCGCCCTGCAGCTCTGCTGTAGTAAAACCAAACGTGGTCATCATTTACGGTGATGATGTCGGTTATGGTGATGTGGGGGTAAATGGATCTAAGATGATCCTGACTCCAAATATCGATAAGCTAGCTGCTGAAGGACTGAACTTTACTGATGGGCATTGCTCAGCGGCGACTTGCACTCCTTCTAGGTTTTCTATGTTGACTGGTGTTCATGGATTTAGAAATGGTGTTCGAATTCTACCTCCGAACGCTCCTTTATCTATACCTCTAGATAAAATAACTCTGCCTCGTGTCTTTAAACAAGCGGGTTACAAGACAGCTATTATTGGTAAATGGCATCTTGGTATTGGAGAAAAAGGTAAGAAGGTGAACTGGAATGGTGATGTGAAGCCTGGGCCTATTGAGGTCGGTTTTGATTACAGTTTCTTACTGCCATCGACCAATGACCGTGTGCCATGTGTCTATGTCGAAAATCACCGTGTGGTGAATCTTGACCCGAATGATCCGATCAGTATCGGCAAGAAGCCAGAAGATGAGCGTAGCACTATTTATCCTGATGGGAAAAAGGATCCAGAGGCGATGACTTACTATCGCAGTAGTCATGGGCACAATAATTCTATAATTAACGGTATTGGTCGTATTGGCTACATGTGTGGTGGAAAATCAGCGCTATGGGACGATGAGACGATGGCGGATGTCTTTGTAGATCAAGCTAAGAAATACATCAGTGCTCAAAAAGCAGATCAGCCATTTTTCCTCTTCTTTGCATCACAGGACATTCATGTGCCACGTGCTCCGCATAAGCGTTTTCAGGGAAAGACTAAGTTAGGTTACCGTGGTGATGCGATGGTGCAGTTTGACTGGTCAGTGGGTGAAGTAGTTAAGGCGCTCGAAACAGCTGGGCTCAGAGAGAACACGATCATTATTTTCTCAAGCGACAATGGTCCAGTTTATGACGATGGTTATAAAGATGGGACAACAGTTCGCACTTCTACCAAAGACTCTGACAGTGGTCATGATGGATCAGGTCCATACCGTGGTGGTAAGTATCAGATTCTAGAGGGAGGCACTCGTGTGCCATTCATCGTTAGCTGGCCGAAAGGTATTAAGCCGGGTGAATCAGCAGCGATGATGAATCAGATCGATTTTCTTGCATCATTTGCGAGTATGTTAGATGTGAAGCTTGAAGAGAATGAAGCAATTGATAGTCGTAATACACTCAATGCATTACTTGGTAAAACAGAGCAGGGATTACCTTACATGCTTGAAGAAGCTGGAATGACAGCTCTCAGAAAAGGTGACTGGAAGTTCATTCCTGGAAAAACGAATAAAAAGGGTAAGCAGTCAGGAGATCGTCTCTTTGACCTTAGTAAGGATTTAGAAGAAAATGTCAACGTTGCCAAGGATCATCCTAAGATCGTCGAAGAGTTAAGAGCTCTTCATAACGGTCTTAAAAAGTCCAAAGGAGTAAGGTTTTACAATAAGTAAAACAGATTAAACTGCCTAGCTGCCAGGATTACCGGAAGGTTCTTGGCTGGCTAGGATTAGTTCTGAAATAGTTGCGGTGGCTAGTCCTATGCTGGTGTCCGCTGCGCCGTAGTAGATTTTTACCTCTGCATCTGGTAGAGCGAAGCCTTCGTTATCATAGTCTGAAACGATCGCTCCAGACGGGAATACTACGTTTGCGACTTGGCCGATTGTTTCATAATCTTCACGAGGTTCTAGGATGTTGTGTCTAGATCTAGCGAGCACTTTAGATGGATCGTTTAGGTCTAGTAGAAGCACACCTGCTTGGTAGATATTAGATGAGCTAAAGTGGGTAGCGACGCCATGATAGACGACTAACCAGCCTTCACGAGTCTTGATCGGAGGTGGACCAGCACCGATGCGCTCGTCCCAAAATCTCCAGCGTCCAGAGATGATGTTAGACTGGTGTTCCCAGTTGATAAGATCGTCTGAGCTGGATAAAGTGATTGTGTCGCCAGAAGTTGGGTTGCCTTCTTCTTGCGCTAGGTTTGGTCGCTCTAGGCAGAGATACTTACCGTTGACCTTTTCAGGGAAAAGAACGCCATTTCTGGTGTCGAGGTAAGTTCCTTTGGTGTAACAGACAAACTCAAAGTGCTCAAAATCATCAGTGACAGCAAGACCGAGAGAACAGAAGTCCTCGAAATCTACTGCGAACATGATGTAGCAACGACCATCGATGATAGTCATGCGTGGATCATAGTAGTGAAACGCCTTTGGGTGTTCAGGGATATTAGAGAACTTGATCTCCTTTGGCTGAACTTTAAAGTCTACTCCATCGTCACTCTCAGCGAGCATGAAAAAGGTCTCACGTGAGCGAGCCTGAGTTCTGAGCATCAGGTAGTGTTTACCTTTCCAGAAGATGGCTCCTGGATTGTAGACTGAGCTAACATCGATCAGATGTGGTGGCACATCTGGGATCGATTTTCTAGTAAGGATCGGGTTCGCTGAATGACGCTGGAGCATGATGATGGATGAAATTTAACGTGATGGTGTGAGCTGGAATGTGAATCCTTTGAGGTATTCTGTCTCAGGAATTGCAGGCAGGACTGGGTGATCGAGTCGCTGAGAGTGGTTTGCAATGAGGCGAACAGTTTTCTTAGCATCGACTGAAGCTTTCACAACATTGTCTAGGAATAGCTCACGGCTAGCGTGGTGAGAGCAACAATAAGTAGAGAGAATGCCGTTGTTTTCTAGAAGTTTAAGTCCACGGAGGTGGATTTCTTTGTAACCACGCATTGCATCATTGAGGGTCTTTTTGTTTCTCGTGAATGATGGTGGATCGAGGATGATGAGATCGTATTTCTCTTCGCAGTTCTTCAGATAGTCAAAGGCGTTTTGCTTGATAGCGTTGATTTCTACGCCATTGAGTTCAGCATTACGCTTGGTTGCTTCGATAGCAGATTCTGAAATGTCTACAGCGGTGACGCTTTCTGCTCCAGCCTTAGCACAGGCTAGGGCGAAGCCGCCTTGGTTGCAGAAACAATCTAACACTTTCTTGCCTTTAGCCCACTTCATGACAGCTGCATGAGCGTCAAGCTGATCGAGATAAAGTCCTGTCTTCTGACCATCTAGGAGGTCGATTTCAAATTGAATACCATTGGCTTCTACTACAAAAGCGCCTGGGTTTTCACCGTAGACCATTTTGATTTCTTGCTCTAGGCCCTCTGCCTTGAGCATAGGAGAATCATTTCTGAGAATGATAGATTTTGGTGCGATGAGTTCAACGAGAGCATCGATGATGATCTGTTTGTTGATGTGCATCGCAAGAGTGAGCGTCTGTAAAACGAGGTGGTCGCCGTAGCGGTCCACAATAACTCCAGGGAGAGCATCTGACTCACTCCAGACGAGGCGGCAGAGCTCTGGATCTACTCCAGATGACTTACGCAGCTCGATAGACTGAGAGATTCTACGGTTAAAGAATTCCGCATCGAGCTTCTGCTTTCTACGTGAGATACGTCGAGCGACGATCTGTGATTCTGGATTATAGATAGCTGTGCCAAGAGGTCTATCTCTGTAGTCTTTCATAGAGATGACTTCTCCGGGCTCTGGGCTTCCGAAGGTTTTTAGAATCTCTGAATTATAGACCCAGTCGTGTCCGTGATAGATACGAGAACGTGGTTTGATGATGATACCTGGCATGGGGAGGTTTGTAGTTCACCCATGCCTTGTGGTCAATATTTATCAAGCCTAAGATATTTACTATGTTTTCTGGGCTTTTTGCCTTTTTTGTTTCTTGTTTTTCTTGGCAGGCTTCTTGCCAAAGTCTGGATTAATTTCTGTCGGCACTGGGGCGTTCTTTTCTGTTCTCCATGTATCAAGCATAGCGAGTAGCTGTTTCACTTTTTCTGGATTCTTAGCTGCGAGGTTAGATTTCTCGCTGAGGTCGTTCTTGAGGTTGTAGAGTTCTAGGTCGTTATTCTCAAAATACTGAATGAGTTTCCAGTCGCCGTATCGGATTGCTGAGCCAGGACGGGTGCGGAAGAGAGGGTCTTGGCAATCTTTGTTTCCGCCTTGGAGGTAGATAGGGAAGTGCCAGTAGAGTGCTCGATTTTCTAGGATTTCATCAGTTTTGCCATTGAATATGTGTATCAGGCTATTTCCGTCCAGAGTCTTATCAGGCATTTTAGTCTGAGTGACATCTAGGAAAGTAGGGAAGAGATCTAGATGAGTGACAGGGGTGTCATTCTTACTAGGTTTAAATTTAGCTGGCCAACGAACGATGAATGGCTCACGGATTCCACCTTCGTAGTAGGATCCTTTGCCAGCTCTGAGTGGGGTTTGATGTGAGATGTTATACACTCCGCCATTATCTGAGGTGAAGATGACGATTGTGTTGTCTGCTAGTTTTAGCTCATCGAGAGTCTTCATGAGTCTGCCGATGTTGTCATCGAGACTAGAAATCATCGCTGCATAGCTGGCATTTTTCTGACCGTCAGAGGGATCTTTTTTCTTAAAGTAAGCGATCTTGTCTTTCTTGCCCTGAATCGGTGTGTGGACGGTGAAGTAGGGGAGGTAGAGGAAAAATGCTTTGTCTTTGTTGTCTGTCACAAATTGAATTGCTTCTGTGGTGAGGCGGTCAGTTAGATATTCTCCGGGGTTGTTCTGGACGAGATTTGGGTATTTGAAGGGGCTATGATAGCCACCTACGTATGGGCCTCCTGCGGTTGATCCACCGACGTTGACATCAAATCCGTTTTTGAGTGGATCGTTGCTCACATGCCATTTTCCGAAGCTACCAGTGACATAGCCAGCTTGTTTCATGGCATGGCCGAGAGTGAGGTTATCTTGTTTTATGACTAGAGTGTTCTTAGTGGGGATGATCTTGCGTGTGTGTGACGCCCCTCTATCAGAGTTGAGGACTGTGTAGACTCCGTGTCTTGGTGTAGCTTGTCCAGTGATCGCACAGGCTCTACTAGGTGCGCAGTTCGCTGCTGCTGCGTAGGCATTGGCGAAGACCATGCCTTGTGTCGCTAGCTTGTCGATGTGTGGAGTCTCGTAGAATGTGCTGCCTTGGTAGCCTACGTCAGCCCAGCCTAGATCATCCACATTGATGTAGATGATATTCGGCTTATCTGATCCTAGAGCAGAGAGGCTAAGAGAGCCGAGAATGATACTTTTGAGCAAGAGTAGTTTCATATGGTTTGGAGATTACTTTTTTTCTCTGCCGATGACGAGTTTTCCTTCTTTATTGATGAAGTAGGGGACTTTGTCTCTACGGCTAGGTGACTGGTTCGCCGTTGCTTTGCCGTTGGCAAAATAATAGACGAGTCTGACGTCTCCCTTGCGAGAGCGTCTCTCGAAGGTGTCGGCTTTGCAGTGGATGGTAAATGAACCATCAGCCTCAGGGACGGCGACTTGAGTCGTGGCGTCATAGTCGCCTCCTCCAGTAGGATCTACATAGGCTACAACAGCGTAGCATGGGATGTTTGAAGTGATGGATCCTTTGATGTGAAGATCGTTATTGTTCACTGCGTATTTGAGGCCTTTAGCTTCGTATTTCACCTCAGTATGCATTTCCTTAGTGATGCCAGAGAACATTGGGTGAGAGGATAGTTTAAGAGCATGTGCTTGAGTGAGAAACGCTGGTGGGCCGTCTTTTCTGAGCTCGTTGCCATAGGCTCTATTGCCGGCACCCATGAGGGCTATGCCTAGGACGCTTTCGTCTTTTCTCTGTAAATTATGTGGTAAGCCGAATGCATGGCCTAGCTCGTGAGCGACGCCACCGATGAAGATCGTGTTGTATTTTCCCAACGTGATGTTGCCATACTGGCCATCACGGACTCTATCCTTCATGTTGGTGAGGTCATCGAGTTTGAGAATAGCTGAGTCGACCTGCCATGCTACGCCGTTGTTAGAGTTACCTCTAGCGTAGTAAGGGCTGTTTTGGTTGATCGTTTTGGCTTTCTCGTCCCAGTTGGACATGTTGCAGAAAATTACGATGGTTTCTTTATCCGCATTGATTCCACGTTTTGCTAGCTCTGCTCTGGTGTCTTTTAGGATCGTGTTGCCACTGTTTACTTGATAGTTCGAATATGGGTTCTTGCCTTTGACTTCAATGATCTCGACTAAGCCATTCTTGTCTTTGTCAAACTTCATGGTGAGTTTACCAATGCGATTACGATCCATTTCCTTGGCGTAGTATTTTTGGATATCGAGTAAGATATCGCTGAGTCGCTGCTTGTATTCTGGTTGAGGAGTTCTGTCGCTCGGTGACCAATAGACGACTTTAAGACTACGGCGACCTTTCTCAGGCGATTCACCTCTCCAGTCTTCGATTATTTTAAGAGCCTTAGCGGTCGTTGGAGTTTGCTGATTTTGAAATGCTTGCTGTGGGGTTACAGTAGCGGAGTCAGCGGCTTTGAAGCTAGAGAATGCTAATACCGCTGTGACGGGTATTGCTGCAGTTAATATGGGAACGAGAATCTTCATCGGAACACTATACTCGCTTCAAACCGACAAGCTATCAATAAAACTAGAGATTTTTTCAGATTTGCTGACTAGTGATGAATGTCTCTCCAACGAATCAAAGAGCTTAACGGTGAAATGCCGTCGTGATGCCATTGGAGGGGAGGTTTCTGTGAATAGCCTAATTTACTGATGCGTGGAATGTTAGCGTCGATTTGATCGATGAGGTTGTCTGGGTGGACTGCTACTGTGGAGAGAAACTGAGACTCAGCGCCTAGCTCTGAGAAGTCGCTTGGCCATGGCTGGACTGTGACCACTCGGTTGAGTGGTGATGGGCTTAGAGCTGCTGAGTTCTTATAGATGACTGTCCAGCTGGTATTGTCTTCACTTTCGTAAAGGGCGTATGTTTCAGGAGAATTCGCTGCTTCGTAGCGGATCGTTTCCCTTAGGTTAGAAATGACTCCGCTTTCAGAAAGTGAAATTTCGCCACGAGGGTGAGCTAGTTCATATTGCTGCATGGCTTCTGCTAAAATAGGAGCGAACTCTGCTGCGTTTTCCTTAACATAGATAGTGTGGAGGGAGAGACAGCCTTGTTGATTAGAGGCGCAGATGTCTTTGACTGCTAGTTCAGCTGCTTGTTTGCTGGGCTGGTCGATAATGCCGATAGAGAGCTTGTGTCCATGTGGGATAAATTGCTGGTGAGGTTGAATACGTGTCTGAATAGAGCGCATTGTCTGATCAGATCCTATAGCGATGACAGTTTTGCATTGATTGAAGATTTCATCAGTAAGCTCTTCTGTGGTGGGGATGACTTTGACTAAAGATTCTAGCTCAGTAGGAAGATTGTCTATCCAGTTCTCTATGACTTGTGAGCCGGAGGAGGGGAGTTTGATGATGTTTTCTGCGCCGATAAGGATGCCTCTGAGTAGACTTTGCAGTCCAGCATGAGGTGAGTTTCCACTGAGAATGTGTAAAATGGGTCCATTTGGTAGAGCTTTACTTTTCTGATCAGGGTGAATTTCTACAAATCCATCAAGAATGTCTGGGTGACCGAGTTCTAGGGTGACCCATTGAACTAGATCGACTGCTGCGAAGTAACCTAGATAGGTCTCTATATCAGTGGTTTGGCAGTAACTAGCTAGTGTTTTGGCTCTTTCGGCTGTGTTCATCATGGGTGAAATGTCTCATCAATGAATGACCAGTTGAGAGCCAATCGTCAACTGATTTGAACCGCTCGAAAATAAAAGTGAGAAAAAAATAACGAATTTAGTTAAATTGGCTTGCAAATTTTCGCTAAATATCTATATACGGCTCCTCTATGGCAAGATCAAGTTGGATAGCGCGTAACGAGCGCAAGAAAAAAACAGTAGCTAAGTATGCAGCACTCCGTGCGCAGCTTAAGCAAGAAAAGGATTACGTTGGACTAAGCATGCTTCCTCGCGATGCATCACCTACACGTGTAGTTAACCGTTGTGCATATACAGGACGTCGTCATGGCTTCCTACGTCGCTTCAAACTATCACGTATAGCATTCCGTGAGCTAGCCTCACATGGAATGATTCCAGGTGTGACTAAGTCAAGCTGGTAATCTATCACTAAGTGATATACATTTTTTGCGCAAGATAGGATTTATCCTGTCTTGCGCACTATTATGCCCTTATACGAATATATTTCAGGAGCTCCTGAAGACCCTGACAGTAGTTGCAGAGTCTGTGCAAAAGGATTCGAGCTTCATAGACCAGTAGACCGAGCTCCGTTAGAGCAGTGTCCACTGTGTAAAAACCCCGTTAAAAAGCTGATCAGTAAGGTGAACACACCTAAGATCACTAAACCCTTTTCTGTGACCGATGCTAAGAAGGCCGGTTTCACAGTGCTTGAAAGACGCGATGAAGGTGTCTTTGAGAAGCAATAATTACTGTTTGTTTTGATTACAATTATGAATGCATTTCAGCCTATTATAGCTTCCTCATCTACCCCACCTGAGATAACCGTGTCCCTAGTGACTTGGTATTTGGTGGGAATCATCATTTTCGTTATTTTAAATGCGATCTATGTGGCGGTGGAGTTTGCTCTGCTTAAAGTTCGCATCAGTCAGGTGGAGTCCGTGATGGAGGAACACCCTAAGAAGGCTAAGCGTATACTTGCCGCTCTAGGTAATCTCAACGGCTATCTTTCAGCCTGTCAGTTAGGTATCACAATCGCGTCTCTTGTTCTCGGTGCTCTCGGTGAGCCATTTGTTGAGATGCTGCTCTGGGAGCCATTGAATGCAATATTGGGCGACTATCCTAAAGCGAGAAGCATGGTTTCGCTTATTTTGGCGACTAGTGCGTTTGCTGCGGTTCACGTAGTGATCGGTGAGCAGGTGCCTAAGGTTCTGGCGATCCGTAAGCCAGTGGAAACTAGTCTCAAGCTAATTAATTTTCTTCACTACTTCTACTGGTCATTCGGCTGGGCAGTGAATGTGCTCAATAACGTTTCGAACTGGGTGTTGCTCAAAGTTTTCAAGGTAGAGCCTGCTGGTCATGAAGAGGTTCACTCTGCTGAAGAGATTGCTCAATTTGTAGAACAGAGTGAGAAGCATGATCATGTTACTGAGACTGAACGTGAAATTCTGATCAATGCTCTCGAGCTCAATGATATTTTAGTCAAAGATGTGATGACGCCTCGTAGTGATGTGATTTCACTCGATGTAGACGACTCAATGGAGCGCAGTCTGGAAGTGGCTGCTGAGACGAAACACACTCGTTTCCCGCTAGTAAAAGGACATTTCGATAACACCGTAGGTTTGATTCATATTAAGGATATTTTCGGTATTTTGAATGATGAGCAGCCAGACTTGATGACTATTAAGCGTCAGTTGAAAGTGGTTCCAGAAACGATGCCACTGGATGTCTTGCTGAAGTTCTTCCAGAAAGGCCACGAGCATTTAGCGATGGTTGTGGACGAGTTTGGTGATCCATCCGGTCTTGTGTTTATGGACAACGTGATCGAAGAATTAGTTGGAGATATTCACGATGAATTTGATTTAGCGACTAGCTCGTTTACCCGAGTGAATGCAGATGAATTCGTAGTGGAAGGTTCGTTAACTCTGAACGAACTTTCAGATCATGAGCCTTTGGTCGATATCGATAGCACAGATGTGACTACTGTGGGTGGCTATATTACTCAGCAAATTGGAGATATTCCAGTTGTTGGTCAAGTGATCGAGATCGAAGGATTCGAAGCTAAGGTGAC
>CAKZNV010000078.1 GCA_937132085.1 uncultured Rubritalea sp.
TAGCCCACGAAAACCCTAAGCTCATCATACCCTTTAACCAAGGCATGGCTCACAATGAGCTTCAGCCATAGAATCTCTGCTAAAAATAACATGCCTAATCCAGCAACAACTGACCTACCTATCCCAAAGTCATGGGATGAGTTCGAGGATATCTGTTCAGATATTCTAAAGCGTTTGTGGAACGATCCCTATGTCGTTCGGAATGGACGTTCAGGACAGAAACAATTCGGAGTAGATTGCTATGGTTTGCCAACCCATCTAAATCAATCAGATACTAAGAGCTATGCTGGTGCTCAATGCAAAAGAACAGAAGAGATTGATATTACAGTAATTAACGAGGAAGTTAAAAAGGCGGAAGAATTTGAACCCCTTTTATCTGAGTTTCTGATGATGACCACAGCACCGCGAGATCAGAAATTACAGACAGATGTAAGAAATAAAGATTGGGTTTTTGATAGAGTTCATGTAATGTTTTGGGAAGATATTAGCTTGGAACTATCTGGACATGATGATCTTCTTAAGAAGCATTTCCCTGGATGGTTCAAGCAGACGACAAGTGAAGATGATGTAATTAATTTACTGCTATCTTCTGAGCCTCATGATTTCACCTACGATGATGATGATGGAATATTCTTTCTTAAGTCAGACGTAAATCTAAGTATCGTATTTGAACGAGGAGAGATATGTGACAGGGATTTCAATGAGCCTTGGGTTAAGAGGTTTCCTGATAAGAATGCCTTTCGACAACCTGTCTACATTAAATATAGCGGCACTAAAGTTAAGGAAGAATTATGTGTCCAAGTCGACGGATCTAGATATATCATACCGCTACCAAATAGTGCTAGTGACCTCAAGCTCTCTCCATTTCGTTATCATCTAGGACGAATACTAAATGATCATACAGGGTATGATTTCAACGAAGGACTGCAACGAGCTGGCATTACGGTTAATTCATAACCATCTAAATAAAAACCAATAAAAATGCCTAGTATCAAGCTGGAAGTGCAACACTAGTCAACTAGCGTCACAGTTGCGCTAGTAAAACGCGATACTTTACAGAAGAATGTGTTTGGAGAGTGATTTGATGATGACGGTCGCTTTTTGCCTACAAGTGTATTTCCTAGACATGCCAGAGGGCTCTTAATAATGGGCGTATTTGCTCTCTAATTGTTGGTTCCCTATCTGGATAAATCAAATTATATGACTTTACTTCTACTTGCCTAATCCTCCGATCTCCTGCATACCCATTTCACCATGTCACTACCTAAACTATACATACCCGGACCTGTCGATATTGCCCCTGAAACATACGCTGCAATGGCTGAGCCTATCATTGGTCACCGTGGAGGCGACTTCGAAGCTCTCTACGCATCTATCCAGCCAGCACTCAAGCAGATCGCAGGCACTGAGCGCAATGTATTCCTCTCCACCTCATCGGCATGGGGAGTCATGGAAGCTGCTGTTAGAAACCTTGTTCAAACTAAAGTCCTCAACCTCTGTTGTGGAGCGTTCTCAGATAAGTGGTATGGCGTAGCTAAATCATGCGGCAAGCAAGCTGAGAAAATCCAAGTCGAATGGGGTGAAGCAATCGACCCAGAAGTAGTCAGAGCTAAGCTCGCTGAAGGTGGATTCGACACAGTCACACTCGTGCACAACGAAACATCTACTGGAGTCATGAACCCACTCCGTGAAATCGCGGAAGTAGTCAAATCATTCGACGGCGTTCTCCTCGTAGTAGACACAGTATCATCATTCTCAGCAGCACCTACACCGATGGACGAACTCGGTATCGACGTTCTCCTAGCTGGTGTTCAGAAGGCACTCGCACTTCCTCCTGGTCTCTCCATCTTCGGAGTATCAGAGGCAGCACTTGAGAGAGCTAAGACCACTGAGAACCGTGGTTACTACTTTGATTTCCTAGAATTCGCTAAAGCAGACAAAGGAAACAACACTCCATCCACTCCAGCTATCGCACTCCTCTACGCACTGCGTCAGAAGGTCAACGCTATCGCAGAAGAAGGACTAGAAAACCGCTATGCTCGTCACAGCAAGCTCAACAAAATGCTCGGCGACTGGGCTGCAAAGCACGGCTTCAAAAACTTCGCTCCAGAAGGACACGAATCACAGTCACTCATCTGTATCGACAACCAAGACGGCAGACTAGACGTCCCAGCATTCTCAAAAGCTCTCAGAGCAAAGCACAACCTCCTCATCAACGGTGGCTACGGAAAAATCAAAGGAACAACATTCCGTATCTCCAACATGGGCAACGAAACGGTGGAAACAATGCAACACCTCATCGACTGCCTAGACGACGTCATCAAAGACTTCATCTAGTCACAAACATTTCATCAATTGTCAGTGGAGCAAAGCAATAGAGCAGAGCCCCACTGACAATTGACCATTGACCATTGTCCATTGTCCATTGTCCATTGACAGGAGCAAAGCTCCCCTACCTTCTAAAGGAACCCGGATTTCTTCCAGTCATCCGTTTTACAAAGTTCGACAGCCCTGCCGCATCAGAGAATCCTGCCTGGCTAGAGACACTCTCGATACTCGACATCCCATCGGCTAAAAGATCGATCACTGCCGCAATCTTGCGTTCACGTATCAGCACCGCTGGGCTCACCGCCCCACAACGTTCAAAGGCTCTTTCTAATCCTCGTCGAGACACACCACATGCTCTGGCTAGTTGCTCTACTTTAGTATTTCTCAAGGGCCTTGAGTTCACAAAATCTTGTGCCTTCTGGTAGACCAGATGATTGATATCAACCATGTGACTGGACTTCCTCACCACACAGACAGCGCTATTCACTGGCGCCTGCACATCCTCAGCTACGATCCCTAACATTTTCCCTAGCTGCACCACTGCGGATCTACCTATATCTGCAACTCCCAAGTCAATACTACTCAGCGAGCACGAACTAGATTCACACAGCAGACGATCATTATCCACCCCGATCACTGCCACATCATTAGGCACTTTGAGATCTAACAGCTCACAGGCATTTAGCACATCTAGTCCAGCGGCATCGTTACAAGCGAGCACCCCACAAGGCTTAGGCAGACCATCTAGCCACTTCGCTACTTTCTCTACTGCCGTCCAGTTAGCTCGCTCATTTTCTTCTAATGAGAGAATCTCGTTTTTCACTCCTCGTTCCAGAGCATACTCATGGAAAATCTTCTTTCTCTCTTCTGACCACATCACCCCATCCCAGTGCACAAAACCCCAGTAGCCCAGATTAAGCCTACTAAATTCCTCACCAGCAATACGCCCTATCATCCCATCATCCGGATGCGGACCATTGATGTATGCCGCGCTCTTATCCTCTCCTCCTCGCAGGAAAACCGTTGGTATTCCTAGCTTCTTGAGCGACTGAACAATTTCTTTAGGTAAACCTCGTGCGATCACTCCGTCGACTTTTCTCTTCTTAAGACAAGCTTTCAATTCTCTAAGCGATAGATTCTCAGGCATACACCAGAAATCCCAATCAAATCCCTCCACCCGCATCGACAATAATCCACGCAAGATCTCTCTAGACACAAATCCCTCTCGTTTGCCTAAATACAAGATACTAGGTTTCGTTGATTCATTCCGATTACTCATTGTCGCAAAATATAAAGCAAATCTACGTGAGTCAATATTGTAATGATCTCAAATCTGGCGCAATATTTAAATATGAACACCATTCTCGTTTCAGAAATTTCCTACAACAAGGCCAAATCAACATTTGAAAAACTCCAGCAAGATACTGGTTATGCTTTTCAACCTACTGATGAAAGTGAAGTAGCCCTCGCTGAGACGATCAAGGCAACTAACGCCAAAGCCTTCATCGCTGACATTCATCCTTATACCAACGAACTATACACAGCCCTACCAGCTGGCGGAATCATTGCTCGATACGGTGTGGGTCACGACAGCGTAGATAAAGAGAAAGCATCTGCTAACGGCATTCACGTGGCGAACACTCCAGGCGTTCTCGATAATGCAGTCGCTGAGCACGCATGTTGGATGATTGGTAACACCTCTCGTCACCTCCATACCCTACACCCTGACACCTTATCTGGAAATTGGAATCCAGTGCCAGGTGTCGAACTGCTCAATCGTAAAGTAGCCATTCTGGGCTTCGGAAGAATTGGCCAGAACCTCTGTCGCAAACTTTCCTTCGGCTTCGGTATGCAAGTCACTGGTGTCGACATCATCGATGCAGATAACTTCTTCGACCAACAAGCCAACATCGGCTTCGCAGAATACACAACAGATCGTGACGCCGCCATTGCAGAAGCTGATTACGTAGTTCTCCTCATGGCAGTAGTCCCAGATACTAAACACATTGTGAATGCAGACTTCCTCTCTAAAATGAAGCCATCTGCCATCCTCATCAACTCAGCACGTGGAGCACTAGTGAAAGAAAATGACCTCTACGATGCTCTGAGTAAGGGCTCTATCGCAGGAGCAGGACTCGATGTCTTCGAAGCTGAGCCATATATACCACAAGACTCGAACAAAGACCTCCGCACACTCAACAACATCCTCATCACACCTCACGTAGGATCAAACACTGCTGAATCAAATGCAGCCATGGCAACTACCGCGGCTCAAAATATCATCACCATTTTAGAACAAGGCTCTGATGCCTGTGCTAACATCGTAAACCGCTAATTCTATGAGCAAGAACATCATCATCATGGGAGTCTCAGGCTGTGGAAAATCCACTATCTGTGAACTTTTATCGACTAAACTCTCAGCCACCTTTTATGATGGTGATGACTTCCACCCATCGGCAAACGTAGAGAAAATGTCTCAAGGCATCCCCCTAACAGACTCCGATAGGCAACCATGGTTAGAACATTTAGCGAAAACAATCGCAGACACTCCAGCCAGCACTGTCACTGCCTGCTCCGCTCTTAAAAAATCTTACCGTGACCTCCTTAGACAAGCAGGCAACATCACATTCGTCTACCTACATGGATCTAAAGAAACTTTACTGAATCGCCTAACAGAACGCTCTAACAACACAGACCATTTCATGCCGTCTTGCCTTCTAGATTCTCAACTAGCAACACTAGAAGAGCCAACAACCGAGCCAGACGCCATTACCGTCTCCATAGAAGATTCACCTACTCAAATCATCACCAACATCCTCTCTCAACTTTAATTTCAAATCATGAACGTAATCAGCATAGCAGACCACAACGAACTCGTCATCGCAGCATTCCAAGCCAGAGGCTACGCTCTAGACGAAGCGCAAGAAGCTGCCGACATGGCAGTATCTGCTACCTGGCATGGCAACAACACGCACAACGCCCTTAAAGCTCTTCACCTCGACGAACTATTCGGCTCAGCTGCTGGTGGTTGTGTTCCCGGCGCTGAAGTAGAAGTCCTCCCATCTAGATTTTCTGCCACAGAGGTCTGGAATGCCAACAAGAAACTCGGCCAAGCTGTCGCCAAACGAGCCTTTGATCGTGCAATCGAACTTGCTGAAATCCATGGTGTCGGCATCGTGTCAGTAGACAATGCATTCCACTATCTCTGGGGAGCAGGATACGTGATCGAAGCAGCAAAACGTGGCTACATCGCTTATACGAACTGCACTTCCACACTCGCTGAGGTAGTTCCATTCCTAGGAAAAACACCCACTCTCGGCACCAATCCACACAGCTGGGGATTCCCAACTGTAGACTCAGTAGGCTTCCCTGTCTGTATTGACTGGGCCACTTCTACTGTAGCGATGGGACGCGTCCAACAGCTCAAGCGTGAAGGCGGAACACTACCCCCACTGGCAGCAGTCGACAAAGACGGTAATCCCACCCAAGACCCAAATGAAGTAAGCGCACTGCTACCATTCGGGGCTCACAAAGGTTACGGACTTTCACTCATCAACGAACTCACCGCGGCCTACATCGGCGGCTCACTTCCACTTCACCGTGGACGCACTAAGCCATCTGATGATGAGAAAAACACCACTTCATTCTTCTTCCAGATCATTCACCCAGACGCCCTCTCAGGAGGGGATTTCGCCCAAGGCAGAACACAGTCTGAAAACATCAAAGAAGTGCTCGGCAACATCCTCACCGAAGGTAACGAGAACGCGATTCTCCCAGGCTACTTCGAAGCTGAAGCAGCGAAGAGATCTGAAGCAGCTGGCGGACTACTCTTCTCAGATGCAGAACTAGCAGAGCTAAACGACATTGCTAAAGAACTAGGACGACCACCCCTCAAAACTATCTAATACATTTAAACTGCTTCATCGTGTTGGCCCAATGACTATTGACCATTGACCAATGACATGAGGCAACGCCGAATCCATGAACTACCTCCACGACAACGTATTTCTCACTACTGAAACAGCTCAGGCTCTCTATCACGAGACCGCCAAGAAGCTGCCGATCATTGATTTCCATACTCACCTACCGCAGAGCGAAATCCTAGCCGACCATCGCTTCGAAAACCTCTGGGAACTATGGCTCAAGCATGATCACTACAAATGGAGACTGATGCGTGGCTGTGGAATAGATGAAGCTCGTATCACTGGCGACGCATCACCGTGGGAGAAGTTCGAAGCCTTCGCTAGCATCATGCCACTAGCAGTCGGAAACCCTGTCCATCACTGGGCTCACCTAGAGCTCAAGCGAGTCTTTAACATCGACCTCATCCTCAATTCAGAAAATGCAGCAACCATCTGGGACAGCGCTAATCAGCAACTCTCTGAACGAAGTGAACTCTCCGTTCAGGGCTTATTAGAGTCGTTTAACGTAGAGCTAGTCTGCACGACCGATGACCCTACCAGTGATCTAACAACTCACTCTAACATCAATAACTCAGAAATTTTCACCAAGACCTACCCAACATTCAGACCAGACCGCTTCACAGCCAATGATCCAGAGGCTATTCATGAACTTGGTGCACTAGTAGGTTATGAGATTTCCTCACACGAGCTACTCATCAATGCTCTAAAAGAACGTCACGATCACTTCCACGAGAACGGCTGCAGACTATCCGATCACGGTATTCCACACATGCCAGATCTCGATTCTGATGCATTCGACATTCTCAAAAACGTCGCTCGGTGGAACAAACAACGCGGCTGGACGATGCAGCTCCACCTAGGACCTCAGCGTAATGTTAACACTGCCATGTCAGCTATCACAGGTAGAGACAGCGGCTTTGACACCATGGGATCTTGGCCACAAACTGCCTCCCTCATCGATGCGCTCAATGCTCTCAATGAAGCGGGATACTTAGGCAAAACCATCGTTTATAATCTCAATCCAAACGAATCGGAAGCAATCTGTTGTGCCCTACAGAACTTCCAAAACAACACAGCCAAAGGACTCGTTCAATACGGCCCAGCATGGTGGCATATGGATCACGTCCGTGGCATTCGTGAACAAATGGATATCCTCACCTCACTCGGAGCCATCGGCACCTCAGTAGGAATGCTGACTGATTCACGTTCATTCACATCCTACGTCCGCCACGAATACTACCGCCGCCTCCTCTGCCAATACATAGGAGACGCCGCCGAAGCTGGAGAAATGCCAAACGAACCAAGCACACTCCATCAACTCATCGCAGACATCTGCTACTACAACGCAAAAAACTACTTCAACTGGTCATCATAACATCATGTCTTATTTAGAAAATTTATTCACACTCGAAGGACAAGTAGCTGTCGTCATCGGCGGCACTGGTGAACTCTGTAGCTACATGGCTGGCGGACTAGCTAAAGCAGGCGCTACTGTCGTCCTCGTTGGTAGAAATGCTGAAAAAGCACAGCAACGCATCGATCAAATCGGTGGAAATGCCCACTTCATCGCAGCTGACATCAGCACCCGCGAATCCATCGAAAAACTACTCACTGACGTATTAGAAAAATTCGGCAAAGCTGATATTCTCATCAACGGAGCAGGTATCAACTCACCGACACCAGTGCTCGACATCACCACAGCGGAATTCGAAACCATCCTCAACGTAAATCTAACAGCCACCCTCGTAGCCTGCCAAGTCTTCGCTAAATACTGGCTAGAAAACGACATGGAAGGCAGCATCATCAACCTAGGATCCATCTCTGGACTCAATCCACTCTCCCGCGTCTTCTCATACTCTGCGTCTAAAGCAGCTGTCCATAACCTCAGCAAGAATCTTGCTCGTGAGTGGGCTGACAAGAAAATCCGCGTCAACACACTAGTCCCCGGATTCTTCCCAGCAGAGCAAAACAAAAGCGTGCTTGATGAATCCCGAGTGGCATCCATCATGAATCACACTCCTATGGATCGCTTCGGAAATCCAGAAGAACTAATTGGCGCAACCATCTTACTAGCCTCTAACAACGCAGGAGGATTCATCACTGGCCACGAAATGGTAGTCGATGGCGGCTT
>CAKZNV010000079.1 GCA_937132085.1 uncultured Rubritalea sp.
AGTAACTAAAAAACCAGAGACAAGCCGCTTGGCTCACCTCTGGTTTGGTTAAATTTTTTATCTAACTAAGTAGATTACATTTTCACTCTATCCTGTAGTGGAGTCACTGTTAGCTCTTGCTCCTTTAGGGAGCGGATCGCTTGAGCGGATGCTGCGGCTGCGGCTAGGTTAGTGCAGTGAGAGATCTTGTTCGCTACAGCGCCTGAGCGGATAGTAACTTCGTCTTCTCTTGCTTCGTGGCCACTTGGTGTGTTAATAACAAAGCCGATCTTGCCGTTCTTCATCATGTCCATCACGTTAGGACGCTTCTGCTCAGCGAGCTTGTAGAGACGCTCTACTGCAATTCCTTCAGCCTTAAGGAACTTGTAAGTTCCACCAGTGGAGTAAACTGTGAATCCTAGATCAACGAGCTCCTTAGCGATTTCTAGTGAAGCCGGCTTATCTCTGTCGTTGACTGAGAAGAATACGTTACCTTCGGTAGGAAGTGGGTTGAATGCTGAGATCTGCGCTTTAGCGTAAGCCATTCCGAGATCATCATCGATGCCCATGACTTCACCAGTAGACTTCATTTCAGGTCCTAGAACGATGTCGATGCCTGGGAATTTCGGCCAAGGGAAGACAGCCTCTTTCACACAGTAGTGACCTGGAAGAACCTCTTCAGTGAAGCCTAGCTCTTTCAGAGTTTTACCAACCATGACCTGAGCCGCTAGTTTAGCAAGTGGCACACCGATTGATTTAGAAACGAATGGCACTGTGCGTGATGCACGAGGGTTTACCTCGATCACATAAAGTTCTTCATCCTTCACAGCAAACTGGATATTCATGAGACCGATAACCCCTAGCTCGCGAGCTAGATCCTTAGCACCCTTCATGATCTGGGCTGTTATACCGTCTGAAAGTGATGGAGCCGGAATCACACAAGCGGAGTCGCCTGAGTGGATACCTGCCTGCTCAATGTGCTGCATGATCGCACCTACTACTGATGTTTCACCATCTGAAATACAGTCAACATCGATCTCGACTGCTCCCTCAAGGAAACGGTCAACAAGGATCGGACGATCTGGAGACACATCAGCGGCTTCGCTGATGTATTTACGCAACTCATCGTCACTATAAACGATCATCATACCACGACCACCGAGAACGAACGATGGACGGACGAGCACTGGGTAACCGATACGATCTGCGATGAGCACAGCTTCGTCTGGAGTGACCGCTGTGCCTGCTTCAGCTTGCTTAAGGCCGATCTTATCGAGTAGAGCTGAGAAGAACTTACGGTCTTCCGCTAGTTCGATATTTTTAGGTGAAGTTCCAAGAATTGGCACTCCGTGGCGCTCTAGATCTGCCGCTAGGTTAAGTGGAGTCTGGCCACCATACTGGACGATGACGCCTTCTGGCTTCTCTTGGTCGCAGATATTAAGCACGTCCTCAAGAGTGAGTGGCTCAAAGTAAAGTTTGTCTGAAGTATCGTAGTCTGTAGAGACGGTCTCAGGGTTAGAGTTCACCATCACGGTCTCGTAACCTAGATCACGGAGAGCGTATGAAGCGTGCACACAGCAGTAGTCAAACTCGATGCCTTGACCGATTCTATTAGGTCCACCACCGAGGATGATCACCTTCTTTTTATCAGTCTCTAGAGCTTCGTTTTCGTCGCCGTAAGTAGAGTAGTAATACGGTGTGTATGCTTCAAATTCTGCCGCACAGGTATCAACGAGTCTGTAGGTAGGGATGATGCCCTTTTCCTTACGCTCAGCACGGATAACGTCTTGGTTTACTCCACGTGAGTGACCGATCTGAACATCAGAGAAGCCCATTTTCTTCGCTCTACGTAGATCCATGTTTGCGAGATCCTTACCTTCATCCACGATGATTTTAAGATGCTCTAGGAACCAAGGATCAATAGATGTAGCCTCGAAGACCTCGTCCACTGTCCAGCCATTACTGAAGGCTACTTCTAGCCAGAAAATACGCTCTGCGTTTGGAACATGAAGCTTACGCTCGATGTCTTCGTATGATGGGCTCTCAGGGCTTTTGCCGTCGAAGCCAAATCCGAATCGTCCTGTCTCTAGTGAGCGCAGTGCCTTCTGCATAGATTCTTTAAATGTGCGGCCGATTGCCATTGCTTCACCGACTGCTTTCATCTGAGTCGTGAGGACTGCATCCGCAGCAGGGAATTTCTCGAAAGTAAATCGTGGGAGCTTAACTACCACGTAGTCGATAGTAGGCTCGAATGATGCTGGAGTCACACGAGTGATATCGTTTCTGAGCTCGTCTAGAGTGAAACCTACTGCTAGTTTAGCCGCTATCTTAGCAATTGGGAAACCTGTAGCCTTAGAAGCAAGAGCTGATGAGCGAGACACACGTGGGTTCATCTCGATCACGATACAACGTCCAGTCTTAGGATCTACTGAGAACTGAATGTTAGAACCACCAGTCTCAACACCGATCTCACGGATACAAGCGAACGAAGCGTCACGCATGATCTGGAATTCACGGTCTGTCAAAGTCTGAGCAGGAGCCACAGTGATGGAGTCACCAGTGTGAACACCCATTGGGTCAAGATTCTCGATGGAGCAAATAACAACACAGTTATCAGCGCAGTCACGCATGACTTCCATTTCGTATTCCTTCCATCCTAGCAGTGATTCTTCTACTAAAATTTCACTGACTGGCGACATATCGATCCCGCGAGCACAGATTGTTTCAAATTCTTCTACGTTATAAGCGATACCACCACCTGCACCACCGAGCGTGAATGCTGGGCGGATGATGAGTGGCATAGTGCCGATTTCTTCAGCGATCGCACGAGCATCTTCCATGTTGTGCGCCACACCTGAGTGAGGCAGGTCGAGGCCTATTTTGAGCATCGCTTCCTTGAAACGTAGGCGGTCTTCGCCTTTATCAATCGCATCAGCATTCGCACCGATCATTTTCACGTTGTGCTTATCTAGGATGCCACCATTGAAGAGATCCATAGAGCAGTTAAGCGCAGTCTGACCACCGAGTGTTGGCAGTAGAGCGTCTGGCTGCTCCTTGATGATGATCTTCTCCACCACTTCTGGAGTGATAGGCTCGATGTAAGTTCTGTAAGCAAACTCCGGATCAGTCATGATCGTAGCTGGGTTTGAGTTCACTAGCACTACCTTGTATCCCTCTTCCGCCAGCGCCTTACAGGCCTGAACTCCAGAGTAGTCAAATTCACATCCTTGACCGATAACGATTGGACCAGATCCAATCACAAGTATTTTCTTAATCGTAGTATCCTTAGGCATATTGAGTAGCTTGTGTAGTCGCTGAGCATTTCTAGGTTGCGTAGAAATGCGTGCAGCAAATTTGTTGGTATATGCCCATTTCACCGACATTTGTAAAGCCTTGCTTGCGTGTTTTTTAAAGAAA
>CAKZNV010000080.1 GCA_937132085.1 uncultured Rubritalea sp.
CCCAGCATAGGAGTAAACGCTGCCATCGTCGTCAAGATGCCGAAAATAACAACGACTCCGACTTCATGCGTTCCCTTATAGGCAGCGATCTTAGGATGTTCACCACGACGAATTCTAGTGTAAATATTTTCACCCACCACAATCGCATCATCCACTACGATTCCTAATACGAGGATGAATGCGAACAAGGAAATCATGTTAATAGACACCCCAAGATGCGGCATCATCCACAGACCACCAGCAAAGGAAACCGGAATACCGATCGCTACCAACAGCGCCAATGAAGGTCTCAAAAACAAAGCCAGAACAATGAAAACCAACAGCAATCCCCAGCTTCCGTTTCTACTCAGCAAATCCATTCTGCCCTCTAACATCTTACTCATGTCATTCCACAGCTCCACTTTCACACCTTCTGGCAGCTCACCCGGAGCGATATTTTCCATGTAGTCTTTCACCGCAGCAGCCACCCTAGTCGTATCCTGATCACCAGTTCGGTAAACATTCACCAACACTGTCTGCCGACCATCAAATCTTGTCCTCAAATCGACATTCTCAAAGCCATCCTTCACCATACCAATGTCTCGCAGCTTGACCACTGAGCCATTCTTACGAGTCACGATCACCACATCGAGGAATTCTTCCGCCTCAGTGATTTTGCCTTCCGTGCGAACCACTACTTCACCAGTCTTCTCTCTAACAGAACCACTAGGCAGGTCGAGCGATGACATACGCAGCGCATCAGACACCTGAGAGAGCGTTAGCCCATATTCCTCAAGCTTCGCCTGTGACACCTCGATACTGATCTCATAAGGTCGAACATTGGCTAAGCTCGCTTTGGTAATCACTACTTTACCACCAAACATCGCTAAGAAATTCTCTGAAAAACCTTCAGGCTTCGGAGCCTTGTAATTCAAAAGTCCATCTCTAACAGTCTCGGCAGCCTTGCGTAGAGTCTTCTCATCCGTATCTGCTGAGATAGCGATCGAGAGCACCTGTGAGGTGATTATAGCCTCACTCACAATAGGTTTCTCAGCATTCTCTGGCAGTTCAGAGATGGAATCAACAGCGCTCTTCACATCATTCATCACCTCTCTAACATCAAAGCCAGTTTCTACCTCCACAGTCATCGCTCCCATCCCCTCTCTAGAAGTCGTGGTATAGCGTTTCACTCCGTTCACATCATCCGCGATTGCTTCTTCTAGCTTTTCAATCACACCAGATTCCACCTCCTCAGCAGTAGCATTAGGATACGGCACTTGCACGATCACTGCATCGAGTGACATCTCTGGGAAGATCTCCTTCTTGAGTTTAAACCAACTCGTAAAACCAGCCAGCAACACCAGTAGCATAATGAAGTTTGCCGCCACGTGGTTCTCGCTAAACCATTTAATAACTTTACCCATGAGATCTTAGGACTGAGCTCCCTCCTCAGATTTTTTGTCCTCTTTTTTCTCCAGCATTAACTCCATTGCTTCCAACGGAATCGCCAGCGGACTCACGATTACTCGGTCACCATGCTTCACCTTACCATCTTTGAGATAGATGAAATCTTTTTCTCTACGCAGCACATTCACCTCTCTAATAGACAAGACAAATTTATCATCACCTTTTGCATAGACCCAGACAGTTTCCCCTTCACGTAATGCTTCCAGAGGAATTTTGACCAAATCTTTCAGTTCTTCGCCGACTATTTCTGCGTTCACAAACATACCTTTAGGAGGAATAGAAAACAGGTTATTATCGTCGTTCGGTGCAACTTCCACCACCATCATCATCGAAAATGTAGCGCTATCGATTCCTCCCTCAAATCGCTTCACTTTACCAGTCCATCGATATTCGTTTGCGCTAAGCTGAGCAGAAAGAGACACATCATTTCCAATCGCATTATTCTCAGGCAACAAGGCCACATCATCCAGCGACAACGGCAAGCGCACTTCAAATTTTGACACAGAATAAATATCAGCAATTGGCCCCAACATGTTAAGATAGGCACCTTCATCGAGATATTTCTTATCTACGATACAGCGATACGGAGCATACACCTCAGTTTTAGCGAGATCTCTCTCAGCCTTTGCTACAGCTGCCTTAGCTGACTCTATTCTAGCCTGAGCGCTTTTAATTTGCGGCTTACGCAGCACAAGATCACTAGCCACTCTACCTCGTCCCAGCTTCTCCCAGTCCCTAGCCGCCTGCTTGCCTCTAGCCTGTTCCTGCAATAACGCTAGCTGCGCATCTGCTAAGGTCGATTTCGCTGATGTAAGATTAGTTCTATAGTCAGCATCATTCACTCTAACAATGAGCTCACCCTTCTCTAACACTTTACCTACTTCTAGTTTCGGAGAAATCTCTATCACCGCTCCAGCCACCTCACTGACGAGCTTTGTCTGAGTCGATGGCTCCACTTCACCTTGAAGGCTGATGATAGGTTTGAAATTCACTTTCTCCACCTTCGCTACCCGCACAGTAGGCACAAAGGCCTTTGCCTCCACCTTCTTGGCTTCCGGCTTATTCTCCATCATATAATACATCACAAATCCACCCACAGCTAA
>CAKZNV010000081.1 GCA_937132085.1 uncultured Rubritalea sp.
TGATCCGATCGTGTTCCGCATAAAGTTCCCCTTCAGGGAACGCTATGCGAGATGGGGCTTTTAATAGGGATGCGGCGTTGCCTTTCCCTATTCTGATATAAATTTCCCTTTCAGGGAATGCTGTGCGGGTGGAACCGGTAATAGGGATGCGGCGCTGCCTTTGCCTGTTCTGGTATAAATTTCCCTTTCAGGCAATGCTGTGCGGGGTGGAAACGGTAATAGGGATGCGGCGTTGCTTTCCCTATTCTGGTATAAATTTCTCCGTTGGAGAAAGGAGAGGCTGGTATTGGTTGATGATATCATTTTAAAGCCGTTGATATACCTTCTAATCGTATAGCTAGAGTAGTCATGTAGATAAACGATTTCATGTGTAGATAGTTCAATGTCTAGTTTGACTGTAAGCCCTGTTGTTAATATTAATACAGCATATCTCATACTTAGCTGTTCAGTCAGTTTCGTATGATGAGATTGTAATTTTCTCAAATTTCTCCTTGCTGTTTATTTGTGTTCATAGTAACACTTTTAGCATGAGCGTGGAAATGACAGTGGAGCAGACTTTGGCAGATGTATTTGGATTTTCTGGCTTTAGGGCGAATCAAGAGGTGCTGGTGCGTGGTGTGTTAGAGGGGAAAGATGTTTTTGGTGTGATGCCTACGGGTGGTGGTAAATCTTTGTGTTATCAATTGCCAGCGGTGATGTTAGAGGGATGCTGTGTGGTGGTTAGTCCATTGATCGCTCTGATGAAGGATCAGGTGGATGCTGCAGTGGCTAATGGGATACGAGCGGCTTGTCTGAATAGCTCGTTGGCTCCGCAGGAGCTACAGATGACTGAGCAGGCGTATCGTAATGGTCAGCTAGACTTGTTGTATGTGGCTCCCGAGAGGTTGTCGTCGTATGGATTTGTCGATTTCTTGAGAACTTCACCTCAGGGGAAACCTAGCTTTTTTGCGATCGATGAAGCGCACTGTATTTCTGAGTGGGGGCACGATTTCCGACCTGACTACATGTTTCTAAGTAGGCTGAAGTCGATCTTTCCAGAGGTGCCAGTGGTGGCATTCACAGCAACGGCTACTGAGAAGGTGGCGGAGGATATTGAGAAGCGTCTGAGTTTACAATCTGCGGTCAAGGTCAGGGCGTCATTTGATCGAGGTAATCTATTTTATGAAGTGCGAGCCAAGCGTGACTGGGAGCGACAGTTGCTGGATTATGTCAGCACTCGCAAGGGTGAGAGTGGGGTAATCTATAGAACATCGCGTAAGAGCGTGGAGCAGACTGCGAATTTACTGCAGAAAAATGGAGTGAATGCGCAGTTCTATCATGCTGGGATGGAGGCTGGTGCTAGAGCGGCGGCTCAGGATGCTTTTATTCGTGATAATTGTGATGTGATTGTGGCTACGGTGGCATTTGGTATGGGGATCGATAAAGCAGATGTGCGCTATGTGGTGCATGTGGATTTGCCAAAGAATATTGAAGGCTATTATCAGGAAACGGGACGAGCTGGAAGAGATGGTGAGAAGTCGAGTTGTCTGCTGCTGCACGGATCTGGCGATGTGGTGAAACTTGGTCGGTTTATCGATGATATTTCTGATGAAGCGGAGCAGGCTCGGTCTCGTGAGTTGCTCCGTGCGATGGATCGTTTCGCAGCTGTGCCGCAGTGCCGACGCAAAGCGCTGTTAGGGTATTTTAATGAGATCTATCAGCCAGATAATTGTGGTGGATGTGACTTCTGTTCAGGTGAATTTACTGAGGTGGATGCGACTCGTGACGCTCAGATCGTGCTATCTGCGGTGGCTCGAACCAATGGGAAATTCGGAGCAGTGCAGATCTGTGATATTGTGACTGGAGCTAAGACAGCGAAGATTAAGCAGTTCGAACACGATAAACTGAAAACCTATGGCATAGGTAAAGATAAGCCGAAGACTTACTGGCGCAGTATGATTGATAGTCTGCTGAGCACTTCACATTTAGCACTCACTAAAGCTCAGTATCCAGTGCCAGAAATGACCCAACAAGGCTGGGACTTGATGATGGGGAAAAATGGTGGAACTTTCAGTATTCAAATCGATCAACGAATCGAACCAGAGAAGGCAGGCGGTGGTTCTAACAGTTATGATGAACAGCCATGTAATGAGGATTTATTTGATCATCTGAGAGCTCTACGTAAAGAGCTGGCAGACATCGCTGAAGTGCCGCCGTATGTGGTATTTGCTGATAAGACGCTACGTCAGATGGCGGCTGTGATGCCAGAGTCGCTAGAAAATATGCAGAGATTGCATGGTATAGGCTCGGCTAAGCTAGAGAAGTATGGTGAAGCGTTTACTAAAGCTGTCGCTCATTACTTAGAGCAGAATCCAGATGTCAGGGCTGAGCGAGTAGAAATAGCAGGTCTAAAGACTGGAGTGAGAGCGGCTAATAGTAAGTCTGGTGCGATCAAACGGGGGACAAGTAGCACCGTGAAGAGCACTCAAGAGATGTTGGCGAAAGGCATGAGTATCGATGAAATTGTTACGGACAGAGAACTGAGTCGAACTACCATTGAGGGACATGTGGCGAAATTATTCGAGGAGGGAGAGTGTCTAAAGCTGAGAGACTTTGTCTCTGAAGCTGATGAGAATCTCTGTGTGAAGTTAATCAAAGAGCATGGGACAGAGGCTCTAAAGCCGATTTTTGAAGCAGCGGAGGAAAAGCTTAGTTATGGAGTGATTCGTTTGGTGATAGCAGCTGGTGGGTGGGTTGAGTAAATATTTGGTGTTAGGTGTTAGGTGATTAGGTGATTAGGTCATATAGCTCTGGTGCTTTTTGTCTGGGGTATCGTTAATGCCAAAAGTGTGGACTATGCGAGCCTAGGTCTTCCGTCGAAGAATAGAGGAGCCCTGAAAGGGCGTTCTATAGTTCATTTCAGTGGTGTTTTAAAGATGGAGTTAGGTCGCCCTTTCAGGGGTGGTTATTCTATTTAATTCTAGTCCTAGGGCTTGCCCTAGGCTGGCTTAGTCGGTCCCGTCGGGACGAAGGTGTGGTGGGGAAGCTTTAGCTAGACTCACTACGCAGGTGGTAACGCTGGGTCGATTTGTTCTCTCCAAGCGTCTAGTCCGCCTTCGATGTTGATGAGTTTGGTGAAGCCTAGATCTGCTAGTTGGGCGCAGGCTCTGGCGCTGCGGACTCCGCCTTTACAGTGGATGTAGAGGTTCTGGTCTTTTGGTAAACCACTGGCTGCATTTACGATGGTCGGTAGTGGAATATGTCTGCTTTGCTCTAGGCGTGCAGCGTCATATTCTTGTTGCATGCGGACGTCGATGAGGATGCCGTCGAGGCCTTGATCGAGTTTTTGTCTTAGTTCGGTAACGGTGATTTCAGTCATGGTAGATGGTGGTGTGAGGCCACAGAAGTTTTCGTAGTCGATGAGCGCTGTGACAGTAGGATTGTCGCCACAGAGTGGACATTGTGGGTCTTTTCTGAGGTTAAAGGTTCTAAACTCTGTGTTGAGAGCATCGTAGTGCAGCAGCTTACCGAGTGGTGGCTTGCCTGCTCCTAACAGCAGCTTGATGGCTTCCATTGCTTGCAGTGAGCCTATGATGCCTGGTAGGACGCCAAGGACGCCAGCTTCTGCACAGCTAGGAACTGAGCCTGGATCTGGTGGTTCTGGAAGCATACAGCGGTAGCATGGACCGCCAAGATGCGGAGCGAAGACACTCATCTGACCTTCGAAGCGGAAGATAGAGCCGTAGACGTTTGGTTTCTTGAGGAGAAATGAGACGTCGTTTGAAAGATAACGGGTAGGGAAGTTGTCTGTGCCATCGATGATGACATCGTAGTCCTGCGCTATTTCTATGGCGTTCGCTGCTGTGAAGCGAGCGTGGTGGGTGACTACTTCGATGTGTGGATTAGTTTCTAGCAATCTAGATTTTGCTGAATCTAGTTTTGATTTACCGATCCATGATTCTCCGTGGATGATCTGGCGCTGGAGGTTCGATGCTTCTACTTTGTCGTCATCGACTAAGCCAATCTTGCCAACACCAGCAGCAGCTAGGTAGAGGGCGATAGGTGAGCCGAGCCCGCCAGTGCCGATGCAGAGGACAGAAGAAGCTTTAAGCTTTTCCTGACCTTCCGACCCGACTTCTGGAAGGGTAAAGTGCCTAGCGTAGCGATTTTTTTCAGCGTCTGTTAGAGACATGATGTTTTCTTGTAGAGTTGCGTTCGGGAGCAAGGAGCATGGAGCGAGAAGCACACAAATTTCGTTTAAAGGCTCCTTGCTTCCTGCTTTCTGCTTCCAATCGTCGGCTAACTATTAGTGAGTCGATTCTCCGGCTCCGCTTGGATTGTGAATACGATCTACCATGTCCTGCACTTCTTTCGGAGGTGCTGGTGTGAATGCAGAGACGATGAATGCTACGATGAAGTTGAGTAGCATTCCGATGACTCCAATACCTGCTGGTGAGATGCCGAGGAAATAGTATTTTGGATCTCCTCCACCGAAGGCAAAGTAGATAATATAGCTTAATGTGAATGTGATACCTGCAACCATACCAGCAATACCTCCTTGCTTGTTCATACGCTTGGAGAATATTCCCATTAGAAGTGTTGGGAAGAATGACGCTGCAGCTAGACCAAATGCGAATGCTACAGTCTGAGCAACAAAGTTCCCAGGAGGGTTAATTCCAAAATAAACGGCAACTAGAAGAGCTCCTAATGAAGCAGATCTAGCCCAGCGCATTTCTTGCTTGTCAGTTAAATTTGGATTAATGATATTCTTCATGAGATCATGAGAAATCGCAGTAGATAAGACTAAGAGAAGACCAGCAGCAGTGGAGAGAGCTGCGGCAATACAACCTGCCATCAGTAGGGCGATGACCCACTGAGGAGTCTCGCCCATATATGGGTTAGCCATGACCATGATGTCTTTGTGGACATATAGTTCATTGTTATTGGATGGATCAACATTGGTGAGTAATACCTGTCCATGAGAGCCTCTAACAAAATCATCATCAGCTGTAGAGAGGACAGGAGATTTTCCAGTAAAAGGGTTTAAGGCTTTGTCTCCATTTCCCATATATTGAATTCTGCCGTCACCATTTTTATCTACCCAAGCGAGTTTACCAGTCTCCTCAAATTGATGAAACCAGCTAGGAACTTGATCGTCAGTTCTCGCCTCTGTTTCAGTTTGCGAAACATAGGCTTTATTGTTGAGCTTCTCTACGAGATTCAGTCTAGAGAATACCCCTACAGTAGGGGCGGTAAGATAGATGATGGCGATAAATGCTAGTGTCCAGCATGCTGATTTACGCACAGCTCTGACATCCTTCACGGTGAAAAATCGAACAATAACGTGAGGTAAGCCAGCAGTTCCGCACATAAGAGCTGCTGTGATACAGAACATATTTAGTTTGTTATTAGCAGATCCTTCGGTGAATGCTCTTATTCCTAATGATTCATTAAGTGTATTGATTTTCTGAAGAAGAGGAATTCCATCTGTAGTTTCACCGATGAATCCTAACTGTGGTATTACATTACCAGTGATAGTTAGAGAGATGAAGATAGCTGGAAGAGTGTAAGCGAATGCCATTACGCAGTATTGAGCTACCTGTGTGTAGGTGATGCCTTTCATTCCGCCAAGTCCAGCATAGAAGAAAACGATAGAAGCTCCAATAATTACACCTTTTACAAGACTGATGCCAAAGAGTTGTGAGAAGACGATACCAACACCATTCATTTGTCCCATAATATAGGTCATGCAGATGAAGATGGCGCAAAGCACTGCAACGAATCTGGCAGCTTGTGAGTAATAGCGATCACCAATGAAGTCTGGCACTGTCGCTTTACCGAATTTTCTAAGGTAAGGCACCATGAGGATGGTGAGTAGAACGAATCCACCAGTCCAGCCCATAAGGAATTGAGAGGCATCATAGCCACTAATAGCGATTCCACCAGCCATTGAGATAAAGGTAGCCGCGGACATCCAGTCAGCTGCTGTGGCCATACCGTTCGCGAGTGGTGAGACGCCTCCACCAGCTGTATAGTATTCTTTTGTAGACGTTGCTCGTGATTTGAGAGCGATGACGATGTAGATGGCGAAGCTGATTCCGATGAAAATGTAGTTCCAAATATCTTGAGACATCTATTTGTTGCCTTTCTTGTTAGATGTTTCTGAATAGCCGTGCTTGTCATCAAGGCGGTTCATGAGAAACGCGTAGGCGACGAGTATGAGGACGAAGCAGATGATCGATCCTTGCTGAGCCATCCAGAATCCGAATGGAGCATTGCCAACTGAGAAGGCTGTATCTAGCTGTTCACGGAACAGGATTCCGCAGCCGAAGCTAACGACAAACCAAATGGTAAGGAGGGAAAAAAGAATGCGGAGACTGGATTTCCTGTATCCAGTGCTAGTTTGGGTATTGTCATCGGCGTCCATAATGTCCGCTAGTATTAGCAGGACATTATGAGAGACGACAAGTTGAAAGTTCAGTGTGCTGATCAATCGTGAAGTGCGTAGCTGTTTCTATGGCTGGGTAGATGAGACTTAATGGAATATTTTGTCAGATATTCTGTAGAGTTTTGCCCATTCAATATACCAAGCATCGGTGGCATTAAATGAGGTTTCTAGGACGATCCATTGACCTTGTGAATTTCTTCTAAAGAGGCCAATGGCATTGTTCTCAATATCTCCAGCTTTAGCATCTTCACGGTATTTAGTTTTGCTCCAGTTTACAGGTTTGCCATTGGCTAGCTGTAGTGAGCTGTTGATGAATGCCCAGTCTCCCATGACATTTAGAGTGTGAATGACAAATACTATTTTCTGACCATTGACTTCCTTGGTCATGGCACTCTGAAGGCATTACAAATAGCTTTGCGATCCATAGAGCCTCGTTTGGGGTGGGTGATTTCAGTCTGAGCTACGTCTGCTGGGATGGGGTCATTGCCTCTGAGCTTATTTGCTCTGGCTTGGTTCATTTCAGCTTTTTGGTAAATGGCTGTTATGCGACGTGTGTAGCCACCTCCAGAGATTTCTAATGCCTGGACGTTGGCTTCGATGTCTCTCCATTTGAGCCAGGCTTGTTGTGACTCTTGTAGATCCTTTAGTGGACGATTAGTAGTGGCTTCACCCCATATGCCGATGATCGCTTTCTCTGCATGAGCGAAGGCGTTTTTGAGTTCAGTCTCCGATTTTTTTAGCTCTACTAGGGCTTCTTCTGTTTCAATTTCTCTAGGAGATTTTTCTTCTTGGGCTGAGCTGGGGAGGCAGCAGGAAATCCAGAGAGAAGCAATGGCAAAGAGTGATAATTTAGGAATAATGTTCATGGGCTTTTATAAAAAGGATTGGTAAATATAGCGGGAAACTATGGGAGAGATCTTTCGTATTCAAGTAGCTGTAGGACACGGGATTTCACTGCTCGGTAGTGAGCATCTGCTGCTTCGACTCTATACATTGAGCCTTGCTGATCAGCTATAGTGGCATTTATAAGCTTAGAGTTCGCATCTCGGAAGGTGATCCATGCTCGTTGTGAGTTTTTGAGAATGGTTTGCTTACTTTTAGGCAGTTGTTTCATTAGTCTTGCGTAGACAAGGTTGAGTTCTTTGTCCCACATTTCTTGGCCTTCGTATAAGGCATTCATCATTCCTGCGGTAGAGTAATGTGTTTCTAGCTGTTTACCTAGCCAGATATCAATAGTGTGTTCTTTCTCTTTCTGAGGTTCATCTTCAGCTGCATTAGTGACAAGGCAAGAGAACGGAATTAAAAACAACACAATCAGTTTTAGGGTTTTCATAGAAACAATTTATTATAATTATTTTGATGAAGCCACAATAACTTTTCCATTCACTGATGGAAAATATCTGACACTAGACCGCGGTAATGCGCTGGTCTGAAGGAGCCTCTGGTGACTGCCAATACTGCTGGCTTAATGGAATGCGGGTAAGACTTTTGTTGATTTATCTATCCGCATCCATGATGGCGATTTTTGCTAGCTAGAACCTAGCTACTTGAGCGTAGGTTCGCTACTGTGTAGTCAGGGTCATCGGGGAGGACCTCGATGTCTGCTAGGTTGCCAGCTTTAGTGAGTGTGGCTCTGCAGTCTGCTGAGAGGTGACGGAGTCTGAGGTTTTTGCCTGCTGACTTGTAGCGCTCAGAGAGTGCGTTGACAGCTTCGATCGCTGAGAGGTCACAGATTCTAGCTTTTTCGAAGTCGATGACGATGTTTTCTGTGTCGCTAGACGCTAGGAATTTGTCTGAGAATTCTTTGACTGATCCGAAGTAGAGTAAGCCTTCTACGCTGTAGATTTTTTCGTTGTCAGTTTCGTTCTCAACATGAACGTAGACATGCTTGGAGCTTTTCCAGGCGAAGATGAGAGCTGAGAGAATGACACCGACAGCTACTGCGATAGCGAGGTTATGGGTGATGACTGTAACTATCGTCACTGCTAAGATGATGAGGAGTTCTGAAGGATCTACTTTTCCGAAGGTCTTAAAGGTGGACCATTCGAAGGTGCTGATGACGATCATGAACATGACGCCTACTAGTGCTGCTACTGGGATAGCCATGATGATTTCACTACCGAACATGATGAGTAGGAAGAGAGTAAGAGCTCCTACAATACCTGAGGTTCTGCCACGACCACCGTTTTTCATGTTGATGAGTGACTGACCAATAGTAGCACAACCGCCCATGCCGCCGAACATTCCAGAAGCGATGTTAGCTGCACCTTGAGCGATACATTCACGGTTTCCTTGTCCACGAGTCTCAGTGATTTCATCAATAAGCTGGAGTGTGAGGAGTGACTCGATGAGTCCTACTAGAGCGATAGTGAGTGAGATGGGTAGGATGGCTTGGTAGAATGAAACTTCGCCCCATGGGATGCCTGAGAGATCGGTAGGAATAGGGAATGAACTAGTTAGTTCTGCTGTCTTACCAGTGAGCATTGTCCAGATATCACTGATGTCACGTGAACCTGGTATGAAGTAGGTGATGCCAGCAACTGCGAGGATGGCAACGAGTGTAGGAGGGACAGCCTTGGTGAGCTTCGGTAAGTAAACGATGATCGCCATGGTGAGCAGGATGAGTCCTATCATGATGCCTAAGCTTTCGGTGCTTAGCCAAGTGGATACCTGTTTTCCTTCACTATCGAGTGAGAATTCAGATTGGAAAAAGAGGAACTGGCCAAGTAAAATGAGGATAGCTAAGCCATTAACAAATCCCATCATGACTGGGTGTGGGATGAGGCGGATGAATCGTCCAAACTTAAAGACACCAATGATGATCTGGAAGAGACCTGCGAAGAGGAGGGCTACTACGAGATACTTGATGTCCATACCTGCGATGCCTGTAGCATTTCCGAGGTGCACAGCCTGAGCCGCTACGACTGCAATAGCTCCTGTAGCACCACAGATCATACCTGGGCGACCACCAAATGCAGCAGTGATGAAGCCGACGAAGACAGCAGACCAGAGGCCGACCATTGGGTTGACGTTAGCGAGGAATGAGAAGGCGATAGCTTCTGGGACGAGAAGGAGTGAGACGGTGATTCCTGAGAGGATATCGTCTTTGTAGTTGCCGCTCTTGCGTGTAAATAGGTTAAACATGATAGATTTGTGGGAAAATGATTAGTGGTGAGCTAGTGGCAAGGTGAGTGTTTGGCAACTATAAACTCGCTTGGAATGTTACGGGATTGTCATAATTTATGAGTTTTTTTGTATGAGAGATATGAATGGTGTGATGAACAATCGATTGATATATAGTGAATAACTGATTTGGTGTGCTAGTCGGTGAAAATGTTAGGTGATAAAGTTGCTACTTCTCGCTTGTTTTCGTGGGTGAGCTTATTACAATCTTTAGCATGGCAAAAAAACCAGCAATTTTAATCTTAGGCGCTCCAGGTTCAGGCAAAGGAACTCAGGGAGTAACACTAGGGAATTTACCTAAATTCTTTCACTGTGCATGTGGTGATGTTTTCCGTTCACTCGATACGAGAACTGAGCTTGGGCAGAAATTTGTAGAGTATTCTAGTAAAGGAATGCTTGTTCCTGATGAGTTCACGATTGAGCTCTGGAAGGCACAGATTGATAACTGGAAAGACAGCCACACATACTTCCCAGATGCAGATATTCTGCTTCTAGATGGAATTCCTAGAAATGTGGAGCAGGCGAAGATCCTCTCTGAATACATCGAGGTGCATCAGGTGTTCCATCTGTCATGCCCGGATCGTAATGAGCTGGCTCGTAGAATGAGAAAGCGTGCATTGCGCTCTAACAGAATCGATGATGCGAACGAGGAAGTGATTCAAGATCGTATCCGCACCTACGAGGAAGAGACTAAGCCTATTATCGACTACTATGATGATGCTATCATAACAGACATTGATGCCACACAGGAGCCAGTTAAAGTGCTCAGTGACATTATCGCTAAGATTGTTTCACTTCCTATTTATGAGGAAATGAAGAAGGTAGTTCTGTAGAGAGTTAGAAAATTTTATAAAAGCTCTCGGGTGATTGCTCGGGAGCTTTTTTTATGGAGATATAGATATGACGAAACGAATACTTTTCATGGGGACGGGCGATATCGCTCTAGCTAGTTTTAAGGCGCTGTTAGAAAGTGACTACGATGTAGTGGGGCTGTTCACTCAGCCAGACAGACCAGTAGGGCGCAAGCAGGTCCTTACTCCACCAGCGATCAAGGTGATGGCTGAAGATCATGGTCTCAGTGTCTGGCAGCCTGAGCGACTACGTGGCTCAGAAGAGATGGATGTGATTGATGGTTTAGACGTGGATGTCATCGTGGTGATGGCCTACGGACAGATTTTACCGACTCGAGTGATCAACGCACCTAATCTGGCTTGTATCAATCTGCATGCTTCTTTATTACCGAGATTTCGTGGAGCTTCCTGTATTCAGGGAGCGATCGATGCAGGTGATTCTCATACGGGGATTTCAGTGATGCATGTGGCTCCGGCTCTAGATGAGGGTGACGTTATTCTTCAGCATCAGTTAGAAATTCTGCCTGAGCATACTGGAGGAGTAGTGCATGATTTATTGGCAGAAATGGCACCAGCTGCATTGTTAGAAGGTTTGGTGAAGCTCTTTGACGGCAGTGCTGAGAGAGTGGTTCAGGATGATGAGAAGGCTAACTATGCGCCTAAGCTTCTGCGTGAACATGGAGAAATTGACTGGACGATGAGTGCGAAAGATCTGGAACGCAGAGTTCGTGCTTATGATCCATGGCCGGGGACATCAACTACATTTACTAATGCGAAAGGCAAGTTGAGTCGTTTAAAGATATTTCCACCGCTCACAGTGGAGGCAGGATTATCAGGTGCTTCTGGTGAGGTGTTAGAGAATACTAAGGCGGGAGTAGTTATCGCATGTGGTGCTGGAAATGGCGGAGCTGTTAGAGTGATGATTCTTCAGCCAGAAGGTAGCGCTAGAATGGATGCCGCTCAGTTTGCCAATGGTCGCAGGCTTGAAGTCGGTGATATTGTTGGGGTTTAGGCTAGTTTAGGCCTAGCAGAGCTTCTGCATAAGGTGGCTTAGCTTCTAGGGGGAAAGAAAATACCCGAAAGGCGGAGCCCTTCGGGTATTTAGTGCCATTCCCATGGCACATTACTTATCCAATGAAATTGTGTTACTAGTATTTGTTAGGAACGAATAGCTCTGATCCTACAGCCATTGGTTCGTCTGAAGGTAGGTCTAGTCCGTTGAGTGCGTTGAGCACTGAAGTCGTAGTTCCGTTTCTTCTAGCGAACTCACCATAAGTCATGATGCTGCTTACAGCTACCGCTCTAGCGACTGGTGCTGTAGGCTCTACATTCTTGATAGGAGCTGGCTTGTTTACAACAGGAGCTGGTGTGGACTGAATTGCTGGTAGTGGTTTATAAGCTGGCTTTTTATTAGTTGCCATTTTTGGTTCAGCCTTTTTCACTGTAGGGCGAACCGGTGCTTTTTTAGCGACTTTTGGCTTAACGAGGTTAAGACGAGTTCCGATTTTAAGTTTAGATGGGTTCAACCCTGGATTCGCTGAGCGAAGGTCTGAGATAGATACTCCGTTTGCTTTAGCAATGCCGTAGAATGTGTCTCCTTTAGATACAAGGTGTGTGCCGCTCTTAGAAGGGGCTACAACTCTGACTGCCTTAGGAATAGTTCTAGGAGGAGTCTGGAGTCTTACTGCGTTTCCTGCTGTAGGAATGTTGAGCTTTTGGCCAATTGAAATTTTGCTAGGTGAAACACCTTTGTTAGCGGAAATGAGTTCAGCTAGTTTTATGCCATTCTTTTTGGCGATACCTGAGAATGTGTCTCCACTGACTACTGTGTGAGTCTTAGCTGATTGCTTAGGCTGAACTTTAGGGCTCTGTATGAGAGTAGCGCCTGATTTGCGGCTTCGTTCGAGGTTGAGCTGTGACTGTAGTGAGTCAACTTGTTGTTCAAGTGCTACGATCTGGCGGTTTTGCTCTGCGATCTGACGTTTTAGGATGGATGTGTCAGATTGAGCAACAACGGTGCTAACCATAGGTGCGGTGAAGAATGCTGTGGTGATAAGTAAGTTTTTCATAACGACGATCATTATTATTTATATTTTTATTTTGTAAAGGTTTAAATTAAACTTATTTTAAATAAAATCGTAATTCTTTGTATTTATATTGGTTATATATAATAAAGATACCTTGTGGTATCGTAATGTAGCACAAAATGAGTAGAAATATTACTAAAAATCCTATTTTTTTAAATAAATAGAATTCTCGGTTTGAGGGGGGCTAGGAGACAGGGTGGGATTATCTTGGTAAGAATTTACATAGATTTGAGTCTAATACTTGTTTTTGGCTATTGAGCCGTTAGGTTCTGTTTCATGAAGCGAGTATGGATTTTAGTAATAATGATTTTGTCGAATGTTGTGTCAGAGGCTGGTTCTCCGCAGGGGGCTCAGTTGATTGTCGATACGCATGAGAAAGCGATGACTGAGTGGGTGACGCAGCTCAAAGCAGCTAAGACTCTGGCTGATGTTAGAGCTGTGCTAGATGCTAAGCCTGATACTAAGAAGTATCGTAAGAAGATGATTAAAGAAATTGGCGCAGAGCTACAAAAGGGGTGGACTTTGAAATACTCTAGCTGGTTACTGCAGAATACGAAGCTGGGTAAGAAGGATACGGAGTTTATTTTAAGCTATGCAGAGAAGTATCATCTTAAGTCGGCCGATGCTGCGAAGTTTTGTTACTCACTCGTGTATTGTAATGCCTCTGTGCAGCGTAAGAAAAAGCTCATTGAGAAAGTATTGAAGAATATTAAAGATCCGAAAGCTGAGGGAGTAGCTTCTATCGCACTGGCTGTAGTTGAGCGCTATGTGGGGGATAATCCTTTAAACACAGCGAGAAGACTTACCCTTATTAGAAAGGCAATTATGAATTCAGCCTATGAGAAGATAGGCAATGTCACCGTGGCTGAGATAGCTAAAGATGAATTATACCGTATTAATAATCTGAGTAAGGGCAAGGCAGCTCCAGCATTTATGGGTAAGGATAGCGGGGGGCAGCCTGTGAACTTAGCCAACTATAAGGGAAGAGTGGTGATGCTAGTATTTTGGTCGAGTATGGATTTGAAAACTCCAGAGACATTGAAAATGTTAGACATGATGAAGGAGCTAGAGAAGAAGTATCTCGGGATGCCGTTTGCTCTTGTCGGGGTGAACAGAGACTGGATCGCTAATTTACGTGAGTTGGAAAAAGATGGTCTTGTTGCCGGGAAAACGATTTCGGATTCAGAAGAGAGTATTTATAAGCTCTACCGAGTGACTACACCACCAGAGTGTTTTGTGATCGATCAAAAAGGTCTTATTCAGTATCACGGTGCACTCGGCGCTTTTGCTAGTCTTACTGTGGATGCGTTGTTGAATCCTGTGAAGCCAGTTAAAGCTAAAGCGCCTGCTGGTAGGTAGGGAAGCTGAAGCTCTGTCTGGAGATATTGATTCTGGATTTGCGAGTTCAACGACAATTACAGCATAAGGTTCACTTTCAGAGAACTCTGGAGTTGGTGTATAGTGACACAGGGATGCATAGCTTGGCTATTTTCCCTGTGCTGATATAATTTTGGCTTTCAGCCAAAGGGGAGATGGGGAATGCGCTAAGTGGCTATAATCTCTTTTCAGCAATTACTTTGCCGTCGCCGCTAAGAAAGAGGTTCTTTTTTGTGGACCCGATATGCATACCATATTTGTAGGGTTCTTTAGAGTAGAAGATGACACCTTGAACTCCATCTATAGTTTTACCCTCTGGATAGTAGTCGAATATTCTACTATAGGAGCGAACAGAGGATTTAGCTCCTTCGATTTCAAGGTTGTCGATAATCTCTTGAATCGTCATTGGGGGGCGACCTAGTTTTTTAGTCGCTTCTTTGATACAGCTTTTTAATACGTAGAGGTTGGTGTTAATACCACCACCGTTGATTGCGTTTTTAAGTATTGTAGACTCTTTAAAGTTAATTTTCCAGTCGCTCTTTTCTTTCTCTAAAAGGAGTAGATCATCTTTGTTGAAGGCATTAAAGAGGGTCTTGGTCGGAGTGTAGGTGACTATGGCTTTATCGCCGTTGATGAATACATTTTTGACCGAGCCATCAAAAAGTTTACTTAGATCTTTGCCGTCATAATACATTTTAAACCATTTTAACTGTGTGTCTCCTCCCGCAAATAGCTCAGCGGCGTTGTCTAAATTATCCCTGGATAATTCCTTTAGACAGTTTTCAACTACAGTTTCTGGTTTGTCAGATTTGCTACAAGCTGTGATAAACAGGAAGGGTATCAAGGCTAGAGTTAGTGCTCTAGATCTTAAAGTCGCTCCGTGAATAAGGATTTTATTATGAATGGATGAGAGCATTGGGATTTTTTTAAGTTGGTAGTTAATTCTTTTTGGTAAAAGTGTCTGAGGCTAAAACCTCAAACATTCCACGAACTACTAGAACCATGAATAACCAGGCTATGATCTGCATGATGATTGCAAATACTAACCAGCCTTCAGCATCCCAAGGCATGCAGTTCTGACTGATTAGCGAGATTGCATATGAGGTGATGCTGATTCCAAGGCATTTACGAGTGAACGGAAAACACCCTGTAGAAAGAAACAAGTGGGGTTTGTGGAAAGCAGCTATCGATAACGTAGTTATTACGATGCTAATAAGAATTAATAGAGGGTAAATCATCTTTTAATTTAGGGTGATGACTCGGTGGTCTAAAGCCACCGTCACGTTTAGCTTAGTTTTGATGCTGCTTCTACGTCTACATAGAAGGCTGCGTTGTCGTGCTCTTGGAGGTAAGATGCGCTGACGATGTCGTTGACTGGTCCGCATACAGCTTCGTTGACGATGGATGCTTTCTTCTCTCCCCATGCCAT
>CAKZNV010000082.1 GCA_937132085.1 uncultured Rubritalea sp.
GCAACACCGAGATTTACCACCTCAGCATGTGCTGGGATACAACCGTAATGCACCATGCGCTTGAAGTTCGCATCCACATCGAGCTTGGTGTAGTAAGGAGCCTGTGGCCAGTCATGGATACTAGCTTCCACGCTCTCCATCGCTAAGTTAGCTCCTTTTACGATACGGATTTTCACACCAGATCCACCTTGAGAGACTCGCTGAGTAGCCCAGTCTGTAAGATCCTTCTGCACCTCGAATGAGTCAGGAAGATATGCCTGAAGAACGATTCCTCCACGCATGTTCATGAATTCTTCTTCCATCAGCACTTGTTTAAATGCATCACAGGTAAGGTGAAGATCACGGTATTCTTCCATGTCGAGGTTCACGAATTTTGGTGACTTGCTGCCGTCCTGACGAACGAAGCTGTGCTGAATTGCAGTGCGATATAGTGTGCGTAGTCTTTCCTTAATCTCAGTCAACGTATGGTCGTAAGAAACAAGGTTGATCTGTGAGAAGATCGCTGAGATTTTCACTGAAATATACTCACAGTCAGGGCTCTCAAGTCTCTCGATCACCTGCTGAAGTCTGTGTGCAGCTTCTTCTTCACCGAGGATAGCCTCACCGAGTTGGTTGATATTCATACGAGTCTCAGTCTTGCGGCGCTTGAGTAGGTGCGGCTTTAGCTGATCATCTTCACTAGGCAGAATCACTGTGTCTGACTCAGAGCGCATCTTAGCCGTCACTGCTGGCATCACGATGTCTGGAGCTAGCGCTGAAACTGTAGCACCAATACGCATCAAGATTTGCTCATGAAGAGGCAGGTATGAAGGCACACCATATTCATCGACAAGGTAGCGGAACTGATTCGCTGAGCGCACATGAGTCGCTGGGCGGAATACCTGATCAGCCATCGCTAGCGTCAGCGCCTTTCCGGGAGCATCGTCCATCATACGGTTCATCTTCCAAGCCTGATAACGCTCCGAGAGCTTCATCTGTCCTCTAGAATTAGTCAGAATGATCTGCGCTAGCTCGATTGCGCTCTGAGCTAGCTCTTTATCGTTAAGCGGCTTAGCCTTAACTTTATCTAAAAATGGAGTGATCGTGTCTTTTTTCATTATGCCAGACTATAGATCACATAGTTGAAACTGTATTGACGGTTTCGATCAGAAAAAGTGTTAAAAACGGCACAGAGGCTCCACAAGAAGCATTTAATCTTTCAATTTTAACAACCATAACAACAATTCTGTATTTTCAGTAATAACTGAAATAATTGTTGATTAAAAAAATAACTCTGTTTATCTACAGAGCATGAACGAGGAATACCAACCACCGAAGACTAACCCAGTAGAAAATCACAACATGCCTGAACAACGCTCTTCAGCATGGATCTACGTTTGTATAGCTGCCGCTATCGCTTCTGTGATGTATCGAGTAATAGTTATTCAACGTTTAGAGCAGACTTCCCTCCTATTCATCGGCATTCCACTCGTCTTGTCCATTATGCTGACCAACACACCTAAGCCGAGATCAGCCACTGGTTCTATCATGAAGTCCATCACACTGATGCTACTCATGTTTGGAATTTTGCTATTTGAAGGGCTCATCTGTATTCTCATGGCAGCACCCTTGGCATATCTAGTAGGAGCAATCATTGGTTACGTATCAGACCGTAATGGCAGTAGTCGCATGAACAAAATGAACTGCTCAGTGATCACAGTCTTAGCTATAATGAGTATGGAAGGCATCACGGAAGCTCTGTCGTTTGATCGTGAGGAAAGTGTCGTCGTTACTAGAACGGTTGACTTTCAAACTGATCAAGCCTTGTCCATGCTAGCTGATCAACCTGAATTCACCCTGTCAGGTTTACCCACCTTTCTAAAGCTCGGTTTCCCCTTACCCACTGAGGTTGCTGGACAAGGCATAGCTCTCGGTGATAGAAGAACCATTCACTTTGCTGGAGGCGAAGGTGAGCCAGGTGATTTGATCGTAGAGGTCACCGAAGCCAGTAATAACAAAATCGTGTTCAGCCTAGTAGAAGACGGAAGCCACATCAGTCACTGGCTCACATGGAAAACTATCACTTGGGAGATCAACCCTACTGATGATGGGAAATCTGAAGTTACGATCACACTAAACTACACACGTGAACTAGATCCAGCTTGGTATTTCAAACCGATCGAACGCTACGGAGTAAAGAAAGCTGGTGAGTATTTTATCGACTCCGTTTACACTCAATAATTTTCATTCGTGGATAAAGCTACCATCATAGAAGCCGTCGCCATGTATTGGCCGATGGCTCTCTGTGCCTCGCTGTATTTCCTATTAGGCAAAACTCAACGGGTAAAAAAGCAACAAGTGCTCACCGCAGGCATGATGGCATCAGCCTGGATAGCAGCCGTATTACCTTGGACTAATGAGCTATGCACTAAACTTGGTTACTGGAGTTTTCATGTAACCCACAGCATCTCAGTCATCGGTCTCCCGCTAAGTCTCTATATAGGTTGGATCTTATTATGGGGATTTCTACCAGCCATTCTAGCAGTCCTGTTAGAGAAATGGCACCCAGTCATTATCATCACCGTATTCTTTCTGTTAGACGTCATCACGATGCCCTATTTCTCACCAGTGATGACTCTCTCAGACTCTAACGAATGGCTAATCGGAGAACTTCTGTTAGTAATCATCTGCCTCACTCCAGCCATCTATCTTTCCCGCTGGGTCATCGCAGACACGCATGTAGGAAAACGAGCTACGCTAATCTCCTCAGCCTTCATTCTAATTATTCTAACCGTCCTTCCGATGGTTTCACCTTCAGCTGGATTTCATCCTATAGTAGTCTGGATGACCATCCCTACTTACCAAAAATACTTGTGGATCATGGCCATCATCATCCTCAGTCTACCTGGAATAGCAGGCGTCACAGAGTTCGCACGAGTAGGCAAAGGAACGCCGATCCCCTATGACCCACCTAAGAGACTCATCACCACTGGAGTCTACATGTATGTGAGAAATCCCATGCAACTCAGCATGGTCTTAGTGGTATCTATCTGGGCAATTATATTCACTTCTTGGCTCATGCTCAGCGTGGCAATCATCGCTCTCATCTACTGTATCGGTTTAGCCAAATGGTCCGAATCCTGCGATCTAAAGTCACGCTATGGAGAAGCTTGGATACGATACAGCCAACAGGTAAAATCATGGAAACCTAGTATTCTTCCCACCTTCGTATCTGAACAAAATGCCCAACTCTACATCGATTACCAGTGCGGAAAATGCACAGAAATAAAACGCTGGATAGAAAATAAATCACCAGTAGCGTTAGAGATTATTCCTGCTTCTGAGTGGAAAGGCAACAAACTCAACCGAATCACTTACCATGATCCCAACACTAGTGAAACATCGGAAGGAGTCTTAGCATTCGCAAAAGCTATCCAGCACATTCATCTCGGCTGGGCACTACTAGCATGGCTCATTTCCTTACCGTTCATAAGCTACATCATACAAGCAGCACTAGACGCTAGCGGAGCCGCACCTCAGAAAACTCAGCAATAAAATAACTACCTACTAATGGCCTTCCAATCTCTTACGAGCTAGAAGATAGGCTAGCACTTGCTCACTCTCTTTCTTAGAAATTCCTGCATGCTTAGACATCGTAGGGGCTATAGTGCTCCACTCGGAATCTGAGTATTTATCCATGTCTGGCTGATCGTGACATTGAAAACACTGCCTAGCAAAAACTCCGTGACCAGCTTGCAGAGTAGAAAGCTTCTCATCCGCCAATAGTGCCATTCTAGCATTAGGAAGCTCAGGAAGTTTATTCTGTGTAGGAGCTACCACATGACTGCATGCGATAAATCCTGACATAATTACGTAGGCTCCTAATAAATAGTTTAGTTTTTTCATATTGATGAGATCTGTTCCTAAAAATCTAACCTAACAGCAACATAGATGCAAGAAACTAGATCACGCAAATTTTACTCAAACGTAGCCCTAATACGCACAGTAAAATTTATAAAAATGCACTATCACTTAGCCAACTTAAGAGACCAATCAACGGACTCTGAATAACCTAACAAGGACAACATCATGACAACTACAAAGAAAATCATTGGGCTAGGACTCAGCTCACTCACACTCCTTAATATCGCTACAGCTGGAGATATCTCACTACCTACAGCTCCTGCTAGCAATTCAGGATTTGCTAACGCTATCCCATCTATTTCTAACCCCACTCTAGCGGAACTAGCAGTGCCTCAGACTCGTATTCATGCATTAGCTATCCAGCATAAACTGCCTAGTTCTATCTCTATTGGTGGTGGTCAGGTCGCTCTCGGTGGTGATGTGAACGTGTTCGCACTACAGATCGAATACGCACTCAATGAGCGCCTCTCAATCATCGCATCTAAAGACGGATTCATTGATTTCAACCCAGACAACACTCTCACTGATCAGACAGGATTCGCAAACGTAGCAGCAGGTCTAAAATATGCGTTTATCTACGATACAGCGAATCAATTTGCAGCAAGTATTGCAGGATCTATCGAGCTACCTACTGGCAACCGTGACGTCTTCCAAGGCTACGGTGATGGAGCTGTAAACCTTACTGTCTCTACTCTCAAACTTAAAGATAAGTGGCAGTTTTCAACCGCTACTGGGCTGCACCTCCCATTCGACACAGATGCTGAGTCAGTCACTGGATTCGCTAGTGCACACGTTAGCTACAGACTCACTGAGCGCATCACACCTATCTTTGAAGTGAACTGGTTCCGTGTTCTCAACGAAGGAAATGGAACTGAGACACCTATCTCAGCGACTGACTTCGAAGGTGGAGACTTCTTCAACCTAGGATCATCAAACGCTGGAGCAAACAGAGATATCGTCACTGCTGCTCTTGGTCTTCGTTATAAAATCTGTGACAAAACACAAGTAGGTCTAGCTTACGAAATCCCACTCACTAATGAAGAAGACAACCTCATGGATTCAAGAATCACATTAGATCTAGTCTATAAGTTTTAATATTACTGATACTGACGTATAGCAAATCAGTCTTCATTGTATGTATAGAAGCTAGCGGGAAGGTCGGATGGGGTTCCGATTGACTCGCTAGCTTTTTCTATTCTGCCAATAGCCTTTTCAGCGTATTCACCACAAAGATCATTTCACCCAGTTTCAGATGAAATGGTGGAGTGAATGCTAAAATATTACCCTCAGGTCCATCAGCTAACATGATGATCCCCTCTGCCAGCATTTGGCTAAGAATTCTTCCTGAAACATCGCCAGCAGGACTACCGTCAGCATGACGTAGCTCCACTCCGATCATCATTCCCCTGCCCCGGACTTCGTAAATGTAAGGAGATTCTATCTCTCTTAGCATAATCATTAGTTCCTCGCCTTGCTTATCCACATCTGCTGCTAGAGATGGGTCTCTATGGATTTTCATTGCCTCTACTGCCATCGCACAGCCCACTGGATTCCCCAAGTAAGTGCTAGTATGCAGTGCCTCACCCGGTGAGACTGGCCAGCGATCCATGACAGAAGCTTTACCGACACAAGCCGAGATCGGATAACCTCCACTCATCGCCTTGCCTACGCAAAGCAGATCCGGATAAATCCCCTGCCATTCACATGCGAACAGTTTTCCTGTGCGATTAAATCCACTGTAAATTTCATCAAAGATCAGCACCACCTCATTCTCATCACACCAATCACGAAGAACGGTTAGAAAGCCCTCAGCAGGCACAACCTTACCTCCTCTGCCCTGAATAGGCTCTACTAATAATGCACCAATCTTCTTAGGATCGAGCTGTGCTAAATCTTCTTTTAGTTGCGCTAAATCTTCCTCACCCCTAGGAAAGTCTAATTCATATCTAATCTCCGCTAGCTGAGCCTCAAATGGCTTTCTGAATTTATCAAACCCACCACCCAACAACGCTCCATAGCCGAGACCATGATAACCATTTCTAAAACAAACTACACCTGCCTTTTGCGTAGCGATGTAAGCTGTCTTCAATGCAGTCTCCACCGCCTCTGAGCCAGAGTTCGACAACACAGACTTCGCCACACCGAGTCCCCAGCGCTCGAAACTAAGCTCCGAAAGCAGCTGACAAACCTCGATTTTCAGCTCCGTAGGATGCACATCACCCATCGCATGGATCAGCCTCTGAGCCTGATCACACATAGCATCACGGAGCGGAGCATGGGTATGCCCCAGACCAGCCACACCAAAGGCGCTGGTTAAATCAATAAATCGATTTCCATCTGCATCCCAGACATTAGTCCCCTCTGCTCGCTCCCAAAACACCGGCCAATCATCCGCAACATAAGTCACATTATGGCTCTCATACTTGCGTAGCTTCTCAGCTAGTGCGAGAGACTTAGGACCAGGGATAGCAGTGACCAGTTCAGGTAGCATTTTCTAACAGAACTATAAATTACTTCTGCTCCAGAGCATCTAACAGCTTCTGGTGGATACCACCAAATCCGCCGTTACTCAGCACAGCCACTACGTCGCCAGACTTAGCTTCTGCAGCCACGTGCTTCACGATATCCTCTACCTCATCGATAAACCATGAGTCAGAACCATGCGCCGCAATATCTGCCACTAGCTGACGAGGATCAAGACGATCACTCTCCTCCACCTTCTCAGGATCAGGAACTCCAGCCACTACTGATTTATCTGCCCTAGCCAGAGCTTCCGCCAGCTGGACTTGGAAAACTTTACGTCGAGTCGTGTTAGAACGAGGCTCAAAGATTACCCAGAGATTCTCACTAGGATAACGTTGTCTCAGAGCATCGATCGCTAAATCGATCGCAGTAGGGTGATGCGCAAAGTCATCAATCACCTTGATCCCATTGACCTCACCTTTTAGCTCCTGGCGTCTTGCTATACCAGAGAAACTCATCAGACCTTCACGGATTTCATCAGGAGTCAGACCTGAGAAGAGCGCTGCACAGACTGCCATTGCAGCATTTCTTACATTAAATTCACCTGACATCGGCACCGTGTATTTCTCACCTGTTAGAGTGAAACTACTCAACTCGCCATCGTAGCTGATGTCTTCAATGATGATGTCATTCATTGCTCCGAGACCGACTCTCTGCACAGGAGCAGGAGCATCCACAGCCACGTCACGGCAGTTAGGATCATCACCATTGATATAAGCCACACCATTCTGAGGAACTACCTTGAGCAGACGCTCGAAGGTCAGCTTGATTTGATCGATGTTGTCGTAAATATCCGCATGATCAAATTCGATATTATTCATGATCACCACCTCTGGAAGGTAATGTAAAAATTTAGAACGCTTGTCGAAGAATGCCGTATCGTATTCATCACCTTCTAGCACAGTAAACTCACTATCTGTAAAGCGAGCTCCCTTACCAAGGTTACTAGGAATCCCACCAATCATGTGACTCGGATTCTTGCCAGCGGACTCTAAAATCCATGCCAGCATAGAAGTAGTGGTAGTCTTACCGTGAGTGCCTGACACCACGATATTTCTCTTACCACGGAGGAAGATATCTTTCAGGACTTCAGGGAGTGACACGTAGAGAAGCTTGCGGTCTAGCGCAGCTTCAGCCTCAGGATTGCCTCTAGAGATAGCATTTCCGATCACGATGACATCTGCATCATCCGGGATGTGCTCAGCCTTATAGCCAGATGAAATCTCGACTCCTTGGCTCTCTAAGAACGTCGACATAGGCGGATACACATTCTTATCAGAACCTGTCACCTTATAACCCTTAGCCTTCATAGCGGCCGCTACTGATCCCATGGCTGTGCCACAGACCCCTACAAAATGAAAATTATTCTTATCACTCATATCTATTTAAATTTGTCTTAAAATTTTGGTGCTGACACCTTGCCGTTATCGACCTCTTCTTGACGTCTGGTCAGCATCCGATCCGCCATTTCTCTCACCATGCGCTCCATGATCAGACGCAAATGACTGCCTTGTCTATAATCCGCTGGAGCAATGTGTTTCACACGATTCGCATGAGCACAGAGCTGGTAACATTTATCAAAACTACGACGGCTCTCATCCTCAGGATTATACACAGCGATCGCGTTGCCGCCATTCATCTGCATCACAGTGAAACAAGGCACATCAGTAGGCCCATCACCAATATAAACCATATTCTCAAACGGAATAGGTCGCAGCTCAGCTGGCATGTGATCGTTCACATCTTCATCGTGATGCAGCAGGCCTTTATTGATACGGAAGAGATACTGCGTCTTCGTCGTATGAGATATCGCACGTTTAGGGAAACTAATCACACCATGCTCATCCTCACCGAACTCACAGCCATACACTTCTTTAAAATATTTCGCTAGCCTACTGCCATCCACCAGAGCTTTCAGCCCAGATGATACGATGTAGTGCTCTATCTTCACTCCTGCGGCTTTGTGCACACTGCTCAGACAGGCATCCTCTATTTCTTCAAACATCTCAGGCAAGCCAGGGAAGAAACTTAGGTTCGCTCCCAGCTCTTTCAGCCTAGCATTAGAGACTCCGTCCATCGCTAAATAATCGAGCAGACATTTCAGATAAGCTAACTCACCATCCCAGTTATTCTCAGATACCAGCGTATTACACTTACTCCAGAATGACTCTGGGTTAATGCCAAATTCAGGAAACAAAACATCATCTTGCATGAAGCGTGGACTCAGGGTCTGGTCGTAATCGTAAACTAGAGCGATCGTGTTTTGTGGAATAGCCATGGTGTAATAGGAGACTCAAGAAATACTAAGCCATCTGTCTTCTAGCAACTCATTTCTCTAGCAAATCCCCATAGCGCCTAAATTTGTATTGCAGATTTCCTTACCTGCGATAATTTATCTCATCATGCTCAAATCAACTATCATCCTATGTTCCTTAGTATCATGTGCAGTCTACGCACAGACCAAGGTCGAAAAAGAGGCTCCAGTAAAAGAAACTGCTAAAGAAGAAGTCGCTGAAAAGCCAATCGATCTCTTCGATGGCAAAACGCTCACTGGCTGGAAAAAGGTCGGAGGAGATGGCGAATTCAAAGTCGAAGACGGATGCATCGTAGGCTTTGGCAAAAACATTAGTGGAAATACTTTTCTCATCACTGAGAAGTCATATACCGACTATGATTTCACCTACGAATTTAAGTTTGATGACCTAACTGGAAACTCAGGACTCATGTTCAGAGCTGCTCAGAAGCCAGGAGAAAACGGCAGAGTATTTGGCTACCAATGTGAAGCTGACAACACTAAACGTAGCTGGACGGCTGGACTATTTGACGAAGCTCGACGTGGCTGGCTCTTTCCGAGACAGAAGGACAAGTTAAGTGCAGATCACAGAAAATGGTTCAGCGCAGAAGGTAACGAAATTTTTAAGTCAGACGACTGGAACACCATCCGCATCCGTTGCAAGGGCAACCACATTCAAACATGGCTCAACGGAGCAAAAAGAGTAGACTTCGTCGATACAGACAAACAGCACGACACCCGCTCAGGCTTCTTCGGACTGCAAGTCCACGGCGGCAAATCCTGCAACGTCCGCTGGAGAAACCTCAAGCTCACTCCACTGAAGTAAGCAAATACCCAAATAAATCATTTCCCAAAGGCTAGTCTTTTAATACAAAGGACTAGCCTTTTTTTGTAGTGTCTTACAACTTATCGAACTATATAAAGAACCTCATGAATATGAAAAAATTATTATCTTATCTTACTATACTAGTATCTCTGGCTACTGGTCTAACTGCTCACGACTCTTTCACACAGGGAGATGCTTATCTTACTTTTAAGTTTGATCATGCTTCTTTTACGAGCTTGAGTAAAAATAGTAATTTCTCATTCAAAGGAGGCTTTGGGAAACTCAACTTTAAGGGCGACACGAAAGCACTAAGAAAACAGATGCTCAACACATATAGCAGATATAGATCTATCCATAATCCCATTTTAGAAATCAAGGTTAAATCCCTGACTGACACTGGAGTCATCACTGGAAATTTAATAGCTGATCGAAATCCATTATATTGCTTTGTGTATAATAAGAACTACCTCTTAGAAAACAGACTAATTGGCTTCAAGTATAACGAAGCATGGACACTTAAAAAGGCAGCCCCTGAGCATAAGAGATTCCTATTGGCAGACTGGATGTATGCAGACAACTACAAATACGCAAAACAAGTTCAAGGCTTGAAGGCCACAGCTGAGAACCGAAGTGTATCGATCAACACTGAAGACATCTGCCTAATACTCATATCACAGGATCATTTGACACGCTTTAAAAGAAGAGAAAATATGGAAGGTATTACTGTTACTCGTATTGAGAATAATCTCACCACAGTCTATGAGCTTGAAAGTAGCTTCGGTGAGTATCTTTTTAAGAAAGCACCTAATATCGAGGAATCTTCTGAGTTCGGTAAAGCTACTGAAGGCGGAATTTTCAAATAGAATCCTAGAGGACTAGCCTTTTTCCTTTCACCTTTAATCTTTCCCCTTACCTACCCCTTCACTCCACTACTTGCTACACCTTGAATAAAGTATCTCTGGAAGGCGAAGAAAATGATGATCACTGGGATCGTCATGAGGACGTTACCAGCCATAATGAAGGCCATGTCGTTATTCATCGTCTCGTCAGCACTCATAGCGTAGATACCTACTGATAGTGGAAATTTACCCATATCACGTAGATAGATCAGAGGCGCCATAAATTCATTCCATGCGGCCATGAACGACATAATCGCAATCGCAGCCATACCTGGACGAACTAAAGGAACAACAACATACCACCAGATTTGCAGCTTATTCATACCATCTACCTCTGCGGCCTCTTCTAGATCTTTAGGTATCCCCTTCATCTGCTGAACCATGAGGAAGATGAAAAAGGCAATACCAAACCAAGCCGGAACCCAGATCGGATTCAACGTATTATACCAACCCAGCATACGCCATTCGAGGAACTGCGGAATCATCGTAACCTGCGGCGGCAGCATCATAGTAGAAAGTAAAATCACAAATGCGATTGATCTCCCTGGCCACTCTAAGCGAGCAAAGGCATACGCTACAAAACACGAGCTAAACACTGCACCCAAGACGATCAACACCGTCAGCACCACACTATTCAGAACATATGACCAGAACGGCATCGATAAGAATATGCGCTCATAGTTACGCTTTATTTTTCCATATCTCGCCACCCCAGTGCCACTCGGGGATAGTCTGATAATCAGTTCCATTTGAGAACTATCAGCATCTAACAGCTTCGGCCCCTCAAGCTTCACCCATGGTCGCTTTCCCCAGTCCACATCCACTTCTTCATCTGGAAATTGTAGAGTCAACGACTCAGGCTTATTATCACCAGCCCATTTAGTGCGGCCACCCATGTAGCTCTCACCATTCAGCATCAGCTCAGCATCTATCTGGTGCCATGTATCATCATAGACCATCGCTAGTGAGATTCGGTGCAGATCCTTTGGTGAGACATCCACATCAAATTTATATCGAAGCTCCAGAGCTTCATCCGTCTCAGAAAAGTCAGAACAAACGATGAATTTGCCATCAGCATCTTGAGCCACCTTACCTGCACCCTCGACCTCAAATCCACTCACAGTCTTATCTTCAAACCTAACAGTATGGAGCAATTCCCCAGCCTTAGACCGCACTTGCAGACCATTCAGTATCATTCTGCTTTGACCATTACTCACAGCTCTCTCCAGAGATTCATCTAAACCACCAGTGCCATTTGCTAGCGACTTCTCAAAGGCTGCCACCACTACATCATCAGCCTCACTCCAGGTTTTACCTGATATACGGTTCACTGCCTTCATCGTGGCGTATTCTGCAGCTGCGTCCAGCGCTCCTTCTGTGGCTCTATCCGACCACTGCGTCTGCGGTCTAGCCACTTTTTGAGTAATCAGCTCACGAGTAATCTCTACTAAGCGCGGCTTAATCCTAGCCCAAGTTTCAGCACTACAACCTTCAGGAATAGTAGCCACCTTCACCTCACGCACATACGGACTCTGCGCTCTGAATGCGGGCATACTAGGCAAAATATCTTTACTAAGATTCTCATCCCCCGATTTCACACTCGTCACCATCATCCAGATAAACGGATAAAGAAATACTGCTGCACAGGTCATCAGAAACAGGTGAAATAATCCCCGCTTCATCATGTAGTTGATCCATTTATTTTTCATCTAACAAGAAATTTGTGTTTGTGCTTAGTTGGTGTAATGCACCCATTTTTTAGAACTCCAGAGCTTCAGCATTGTGAGGCCAAGAACGATCAAGAAGAGAATCCAAGCCATCGCACTCGCATAGCCCATGCGGAAATACTGGAACGATTGTTGGAACAGATAGTAGGCATAAAATGTGGTCGAGCTCTCTGGCCCACCTTGAGTCATAATGAACGCCTCATTGAAGATTTGCAGAGTGCTGATCGTTCCCATGATGAGATTGAACAAGATATAAGGAGTCAGCATCGGAATAGTCACTTTCCAGAATCTCTGCCAAGCATTCGCTCCATCTATTTTCGCAGCCTCGTAGAGTTCCTTAGGGATCGCTTGTAGACCAGCTAACCAGATGATCATACCACTACCAGCCGTCCAGACATTCATCATGATCATTGCCGGCTTAGACCAGTTCTTATCCTGGAACCACTGCGGTGAACGGATTTCAGATCCACCCATAAACGTCACTTCTATCCACTCAAACAGTGAAGTATCAAACAGCCAATCCAGCACCTGATTCACCGGACCTGTATTCGGGTTCAAAAGCCATAACCAAAGGAATGCACTCGCTACTACAGGCATGATTGCTGGTAGATAAAAGATAGTTCTATAGATTCCGACTCCACGCATCGCACGGTTCATCATCATCGCAATAGCCAAGCCCACAGCCATCGACAGAGGAACTCGGATTAGCATAAACAGCGTATTACCCAGACTCTGCTGCATCATATCATCTGATGCGATCTGACTGTAATTATCCATCCCTACATAGTGAGCATCATTCATCACATCCCAGCTAGTGAAACTAATCACAATACTAAACAAAATGGGCCCAGCAATAAACACGATCATTCCAATAAACCAAGGCGCTGCAAAAAACATCGCCCAGCCTACATCCTTCTTTTTATACAACGATCTCTGCCCAGCCTTCGCCTTCATCGTCCGATAATATATAGCCGCAAATGGTAACAAGATGAGTAGAGCATAACCAATGAAATAGGGTGACCAATTCACCTTCTGCCCACTCGGTGGAGCCAGCACTTTATCTAGCTGTATTTGCACATCCTTCCCCACCCGCTTCATTGCCTCCTCACAATAATAAAGGTTCTCCTTATCAGCTCTCTCTGCATCACTACTGAATGTTTCCTGCGCAAGTCTCGCATCGACAGCTTGCTTAAGCTTGTCACTCTTCGTCACCGCTAACTCATAGCCGTCTTTGTGCTTATTCCACAGCAACTGGCCTACAGGAGTCACTGGTCGAATATAGGTATTCTCGCCTATCTTCTCCATCTCGCGGTAGGCATTTTTGAACGATGGACTCAGTTCTTTATCTGATTTTGCATAGACCTCACGCTTGATCGTATCTTCAAAAACTGTCTGCTTAGCAGTGCCTCTAGGAAGATACAGCTTACCCCCACTGAGCTGGCTTTGCTTATATTCATCTTCCATGAAATTCAGAACCTTGTCACTTTGCAGATACTGGATCAGCTTAAACGAACCGCTTTTATTCTGCGCAGTCTTAGGCATGATATAGGCATAGCCACCCGACCACGTCAGAGGCTTTCTTCCTTTATCAATTTCGCTCTGTGGCATCGGCGGAGCCGAAACTAAAAACGCCATATCACGCTTGTATTCTGCTATAAAACTCAGCGCCCAGCTACCATCGATACGCATAGCCATCTGGTCTGTGAAGAACGGATCCTGAGCTCCACCTTTCTGGAAACTACTCTTGAACGCCATCACATTCTTATAGCCACCAAGACGCTCATAGACATCAAGATTATATTTCAGTGCACGCACCACCTCTGGAGAATTCATCGTCACCTTATCTCTATCAGGACTGAGGAATTCTCCCCCAGCCTGCCAAGCATAGAGATACAGCCATGAGTTACCTTCGTTAGGCCCAAATCCCAACCTAGTCAGACCAGCTGATGGTTCCGCATCGTCACGAAACTTGCTCAATTTAAATGCATAATCACCCAGCTCTTCCCAGTTCTTAGGTGGTCTATCAAACCCAGCATTGGAAAGCATAGACTTGTTCATATACAACATACGGAAATCCACACTCTGCGGGATTCCATATATATGAAAATCTTCCTTTGATCCAGGCTTACGATAACTCGCTTCCTCTACCGAAAATTTATAGTAATCATCGATGTCGATAAAATTAGGGTCACCCACATCCTGCTTCTCTAGCCAAGGAGTCAGATCTTCAAACGCACCTTTACTCGCCCATTCACCGATCGCAAATCGATCAAAATACACCAAATCTGGCGGCACCCCACCAGCGATTGCACAGAGTAGTCGCTGGCCATCCCCCTCGACATTCTTAGTCACAGGCACACTATAGATCACCTTGTATTGTGGATGCTCAGCTTCAAATGCTCGCAACACTGGAGCCAACTGATCAGTCAACCGCGGTGACCCCCAAAACACGATCACCTCACGACCATCGATTTTTTCTTCATTAGTCGTCTTATAGGTCCAAAAAGCTAGCCCAACAATTAGGCAAAGAAAACAGATTACAGCTGTCCGTAGAGACACTCCTCCACGTGGCATCATCCTACGGTTCTCCAGACTATTTCGCTTCATATTTTGCCATACTAGGATGACCAACTATCCCCACAAGCAAAAATTTGGGGGAGCCTTGCTCTGGTCAATGCTTGACTGGTCAAAAGTCATGGGACTGGAGCTCTAATGAACGATGAAACCTTACTCTTCCATGTCGATGATCAGTTCTATCATTGGAGCGAATAATTCTTCCAAAGTTTTGGGATCATAATTCTCTGCTAATTGCAAATTTTGCCCCTCAAACAGTTGCTCGAATTTAGGTTTAAAGTTTTGAACCAACTCTTCCTCTCGTTCCTGCAGTGCGATATCCACTCTCTCCTGATCACTTTTCTTAATGGACCACACCATGAAAACGCAAACAACTGAGATAAGTAGCGAAATGATTGATAGAGGCAGAGCTAGTTTCATAGGAACCTTCTTAGAGTAATCATAACAAACATACAGCCTAAATACCCTACTCTAACAAATAGTAGATCACAAAATGTGGGAATCAGTCTGCGTCGCCAAATGATCAACATCGTCATCGGCCAGAATATGAGCATTGAACGTGAAGCTATGGCTGCAAGCAATCCATAATCCAGCGCCAAACTAGACGTCATAAAAATAAAAACATTAAGCACCAAAGCAAATTCCACCGCTCGCGTTAGCGAAGGGTGGATTCTACATACAGTTTTCATGTTCTAATTTTGCGCAGCAAACTATCAATCTAAATCTCAAATTTCAAATTTCAAATTTCAGATCTCAAATCCCCTGCCTGCAGGACCTAAAGTCCAAAATCAGTAACCGCACCCGTCGATGCAGAAGTAGTGAGTTTAGCGAATTTCGCTAGCACACCGCGTCTGTAATTTGGCTCAGGCTGAGTCCAGTTAGCTTTACGTGTTGCGATTTCTTCGTCTGTTAGATCAGCATTGATGACATTGTTCTCAGCATCGATCGTGATCTTGTCACCATCTTTAAGCAGACCAATAAGTCCACCTACGAATGCTTCTGGAGTAATATGCCCCACTACGAATCCGTGACTACCACCAGAGAATCTTCCATCTGTGATCAGAGCTACTGAGTCACCGAGACCTCTGCCCATGACAGCGGCTGTTGGCCCTAGCATCTCACGCATTCCCGGTCCACCTTTTGGCCCCTCGTGACGCACTACGATGACGTCGCCTGCCTCGATTTTTCCGTCGAGAATAGCGTGCATTGAATCTTCTTCACTATTGAAACACTTAGCAGTTCCTGTGAAACTAGTGCCTTCGTTACCTGAAATTTTAGCTACTGAACCTTCTTCTGCGAGGTTTCCGTATAGGATACGCAAATGACTATCCTTCTTCTTAGGAGCATCGAGTGGTAGGATGATCTTCTGGTCTTCTGGATACTCTATCTTAGAATTTTCGATATTCTCAGCCATTGTCTTACCAGTTACAGTCAAGACATCGCCATGGAGTAAGCCAGCTTTGAGAAGTCTACGCATCAGTGGAAGAGTTCCGCCGATTCTTACGAGGTCAGCCATCACATATTTACCACTAGGCTTAAGGTCAGCTACGACTGGAACATTCTTGCCGATCTCTGTGAAGTCATCGATGCTAAGCTCTACATTCGCCGCATGCGCCATCGCTAGAAGGTGCAACACCGCATTAGTAGATCCACCGAGTGCGATGACTACTGTGATTGCATTCTCAAATGCCTTACGAGTCATGATGTCACTTGGTCGGATACCTTTTTCGATCATGTTAAGCACCGCAGCGCCTGCATCGAGACAGTCCATCATCTTGTCTTCACCCACAGCTGCTTGAGCAGAGCTGTTAGGGAGTGACATACCGAGAGCCTCGATAGCACAAGCCATCGTGTTAGCAGTATACATACCACCACATGAACCAGCTCCTGGGATAGCACAGCCTTCTACTTTATCTAGCTCAGCGTCATTGTATTCACCAGATGCGTGCTTACCCACGGCTTCGAAAATGGATACAATATCCAAGTCTTCTTCTTTACCCTTTAGAGTAGCACAGCCTGGTAGAATCGTTCCTCCATAGACGAAAATTGCTGGTCTGTTCAGACGTGACATAGCGATCATGCAGCCTGGCATATTCTTATCACAACCACCGATTGCGACTAATCCATCAAGACCTTCACAAGCCACAACAGTCTCGATAGAGTCTGCAATAACCTCACGGCTCACGAGTGAATACTTCATCCCCTCAGTGCCCATACTGATACCATCAGAGATAGTGATCGTGTTAAAAATAAGTGATTTACCACCAGCTGCATCAGCGCCTTTAGCACTCTCGATAGCGAGCTTGTCGATGTGCATGTTACAAGGCGTCACCTGACTCCAAGTCGAAGCAATACCGATCTGAGGCTTTTTAAAATCCTCCTTCTCGAAGCCCACAGCATATAGCATTCCTCTGCTTGGTGCTCTGTCGTCGCCATCTACTACTTGAGATGAATATGGTCGCTTATTATTGGTGTATTCGTTTGTGTCGCTCATGATTAGTGTGAATTGAAATTTATAACACCAATACAGCCACAACCACCCACCACGTCAAGCCTACAGCATCCAAGTAGTGTCATTCCCTAGTAAAACCTGCCTGACTGTGTTGACTAGGGATTTGAAATTGGTGATTTGAAGAAGATGAAGCTGATATTTTGATTTAATATGCCACTCACAGCTAGATCTAGGCATAATGAAAGACAAGCATCCAAATCACTCCTCAAGCGGCTTTGCTATCGTTTTCCCAGGTGAGAGCTCTGGAGTGATTAGAGTCGCTTCCGTAGACTCTTCGTTAGAGCGATTAATAATTAAATTAGCAACACGCTTCAGCACTCGGTCACTGTTTGAATAACAAGCCGGCTTAGGGCTCAGACATGCCAATGTAGCATGATTTGTGAGGGAGATAAGAGACACTTGCTTAGGAATCGAAATACCACGAGACAAGAGATGTGAAAAGGCCGTCAAAAAGTGGTGGTGGTTAACAATAATAAACGCAGTAGGTGGTTTATTACTCTGATAAAGTGCATCCAAGGAAGTAGTCAAACGATCTACATGAAAATTATGCGTCATTACTACTGGAGGATGCACGCCTTCAGTCATACTTGTTTCTATCGCTTCTTCTATACCGATAAGTGCAGAATCATCACCTGCTAGCTGCGAACGAAATCGAATCAATGCAATACGTTTGTGCCCCAGTGATAGAAGCTTCCCTGCCGCATGTCTTGCCGCACCACGGAAATCATAACCAAATGAAGGGATCTTTATACCCGGGAATGGTGAACCTAGGATACATGATGGAATGGATGAACTATCAAACCATTCCTGAATGTAGTGTGGGCATTGATGAAGAATCCAGTAGCCATTTGGATAATCTTCCATAATCCTTTCAAGTGGCCCAAACGAGGTATTCTCATGTTGGAAAATAGTCGACGAGAGAATTTCTAAGTAGATGTCAGACTTGGCTAAAAACTCACGTAACTTAGCCACCTGCTCATACACCATAGGAGATATGGAATGTGGTGACTCAGGGGTAAAAAAGATGACTTTTTGTTTACCCGATAAAACCATCTTATCCACATTCGGAATTTTCGCTATTTGGCGTCGTTTCGATGGTTCAGGTGGAGCCAAGACCCCCTCCAGAGTGAGTTTTTCAAGTGCTTGCCTTAAGCAAGCTCGGCTCATCATAAGCTGCTTAGCTAATACACGCTCACTTGGTAAATGGTTTTGCCACTCACCTTTGAAGATGAGTTCTTTAATAATCGCTACTGCTTGAGTCGATTTATTGGTAGGAATATCTGGCATATTGTTAGAATAAACACGGTTCATCAATTAGGCTATTAGAAAAATAGCTAAGCTAAATTTATAACAAAATAAATCATCATTTTGAGTATAATTGTCCAGCACGGGATTCTACTTCACCTCTTTATTAGAACATCGACATCAAGTCACCTTTATCACAAAACAATAACTAACATTGACCAGTTCGCTGCTTGAGTCTATTAATGCTATCAATGAGCGCAAATACGTCTAAGATTCCGGTAAGAATAGCAGGGACTGGTAGTTACTTACCAGCAAAAGAGCTTACTAATAAAGATCTCGAAAGCATTGTAGATACTACTGATGAGTGGATCTTCTCACGAACAGGCATCAGGTCTAGACGCATCGCTGCCGAGGGTGAAAATACTTCTGACCTCGCTACTGAAGCAGCTAAAAATGCGATGGAGCAAGCTGGCATCACAGCCGATGAGCTAGATCTCATCATTGTAGCAACTATTTCTCCAGACACGATCACTCCTGCGACTGCTTGCTACGTGCAGCATAATCTCGGAGCTAAATCAGCTCTCGCCTTTGACATCTCAGCAGCTTGTTCAGGCTTCCTCTATGCAATGGAAGTAGCACAGCGCATGATCTCTGATGGTAACTTTAAGAACGCCCTCATCATCGGAGCTGAGAAGCTCTCCGCCTTCACCAACTGGGACGACCGTAACACATGCGTGCTCTTCGGTGACGGAGCTGGTGCAGCAGTGTTAACACGTGGTGATGAGACCACTGGCAGAATCCTTTCTACTAAAATCGGCACAGATGGCTCACAAACTGGTATTCTCAACATCCCAGGTGGTGGCTCAGCCTGCCCTACCACAGTTGACAACGCAGACCAGAAGCTAGCGTCACTCGCGATGCAAGGCCGTGAAGTCTTCAAGCTAGCAGTGAATGCCATGAAGCGAGCTTCTGAAGCAGTCATCGAAGAAGCTGGCCTCACAGCTGAAAGTATCAAACTAGTAGTCCCCCACCAAGCGAACCTTCGTATTATTGATGCGATCGCCGACAGACTTACTATTCCAAATGAAAAAGTGTTCGTGAACCTACACAAGTATGGAAACACCTCAGCAGCAGCGGTAGCTATCGCTCTCGATGAGGCTCACCGTGAAGGCAAGATCGAACGCGGTGATAACATCGTGCTCGTGGGCTTCGGCGCAGGACTCACCTGGGCAGCAGCAGCTATTCAGTGGTAAATCCCCCAAACTAATCAGATGTCAGATTCTACCGATATACCTCGCATCGAAACTGCGACCATCGAAGATCTAGAGCCGATCACTGAACTAGTGATGGAACTATTAGAGATGCAGGTAGACTTTAAGCCTGACCGTGAAGTCCAGCAAAATGGGCTACGCTTGATCTTAGAATCTCCCAGCAAAGGCCGCATCTTTGTCATGAGAAATGATCATCGTATCATCGGCATCGTCAACTTACTATTCACTATTTCGACCGCTGCTGGAGGCATGGTGATCCTGCTCGAAGACTTCATTATCCATCCAGACTTTAGAGGACTCGGATATGGCTCCAACATGCTGAAGCACGTAAGGAAATTCGCTAAAGATAAGAAATTTAGCCGCATCACTCTGCTCACTGACAAGATCAGCTCAGACTCTCAGAAGTTCTTCAAATCTCAAGGCTTCAACTATTCAAATATGATCCCAATGCGAGCAACAGTCGATCTAGACTGATAAATTCTCACATTAACCTTTCATATTACCACTTTTAAACGTAACACCACCACATGCTATTTAACGAACTAGGACTTTCCGAGCCTATCCTCAAAGCCGTCACCGAAGCTGGCTATGAAAAACCTACACCTATTCAGGCGCAGGCTATCCCTATCGTGCTCGAAGGCCGAGATCTCGTGGGAGCTTCTCAGACAGGAACAGGTAAGACAGCTGCATTCGCACTGCCGTCACTTAGCAGAATCACTAAAATGGGTAAGCCTCAGATCCTCGTTCTAGAGCCTACTCGTGAGCTAGCGCATCAAGTCGCTGAACAGTTCGAAGCATACGGCAAGCACACTGGCTGTAAAGTAGCTCTCCTCTACGGAGGCGTAGGATACGGAGCTCAGAATGATCAGCTCAAGGATGCTGACATCGTAGTAGCAACACCAGGTCGCCTCGTAGATCACTTCTACCGTGGCACAATGACATTTTTCAATATCAAGATCCTCATCCTCGACGAAGTGGACCGCATGCTCGACATGGGATTCCTCCCTATCGTGAGAAAGCTCGTCAACCTCTGCCCATGGAACATGGAAGCAGAAGAAGAAGTTAAGGAAAATGGAGAAGTCCGCCGCTACCACAAAGGCAGCAAACGCCAGACACTCTTCTTCTCAGCGACTATGCCACCAGCGATCCAAGGATTCGCTCAGTTCTGCCTTACCGATCCAGCTTCTATCGAGATCGCTCGTAGAGAAGTAGCATCTACTATTTCCCACGCATTCTACCCAGTCTCTATGGATCAGAGAGATGATCTCCTGCTCGCACTGATCAAGCAGACAGACCACGAATCAGTGATGATCTTCACTCGCACACGTAAGGAAGCGGACACTGTCTGCACCATGCTCAATGCGAAGAGTGATGCTCGCGTAACAGCGATGCACTCAGACATCGGTCAGAAAGACCGCATGGCAGCACTCGCTGGATTTAAGGATAACACATTCAACATTCTCGTAGCGACTGATGTGGCTGCTCGCGGAATCGATATTTCAACCGTATCACACGTCATCAACTATCGCGTCCCTGAGAATGCAGAAGATTACGTTCACCGTATCGGAAGAACTGGCAGAGCAGAAACTGAAGGCGATGCTTTCACTATCCTCACTGCTGATGAGCTCGACTACGCATTGTCTGTAGAAGTATTCGTAAACCAGAAAATCAAGCGCAAGAAGCTTGATGGATTTGACTACAAATACACAGCCATCCTCGACGAAACACCGATCAAATCAGTGGTCCGCAAAAGACGCCCAGCGCCAAAACGTAGAAGACGTTAATTTCACCCAGATAATTTGAGAATTTTAGCGATAGACCCTGCTGTCCGTAACACTGGCTATGCCGTCCTAGAGGGCGATCAGCATAAACAGAATGTCATCGACTACGGCGTCATCTCTATCCCAGCTAAAATAAAACAATCTGGCGCTCTATCTGCAGTCAGAACTGGCCTCTCGAACCTTATCAAGCAATACGAGCCTGATGAAGTCGCTGTAGAGGCCATTATTTTTGTTCAGTCAGCTAGAACAGCTATTTCCATGGGAGCCGCACGTGCAGCATCCATGATTGCCGCCGCTGATCATGGTTTAGACATCTACGAATACGCACCTAAGAAGATCAAAAAAGCAGTGGTCGGAAATGGTAATGCCGACAAAGCACAAGTCGCCTTCATGATTCGTGCACTACTAGGCCTCTCAGAAACACCACCACACGATGCTGCCGACGCCCTAGCCATCGGACTAGCCCACCTCAGCGCCTCAGATCCACTTAAAGCCTCGTTATTGGATAGGAAAAAGATTTAGGATCTCTAGTCAGCCTATCCCATCATTATAGTAACGCAGCCAAAGAAACCTAGGCCTATAAGGGCTGTGTGGACTACTAGCCATAACACTACGTGACCTAAGAGCACTAATCCTTTCGACTGTTCGTGAAAATTAAAGGCCGTCATTAAGGCTATAATAAAACCACTAATTGGGGCGACAAAAAGGGCGACAAAAAAGAAATCTTCATCCAACTGCATGAGAACAGCAGTCGCTAAGCAAAGAGCCATTGGTAAAAATGTGAGTATACAAACTGTTTTAGATGACCACTTGTTAGGATCGCCAGTAATTGCAGACTTTCGTTTAAATTCAGAATTAGTCTCTGGAGTTTGGTAGGGTGAATTCATCAGTATTTTCCTCTCTGTTTCGTCATATTACTCTGTCTTTTTAAATAGGCAACTATAGCGACAATTATCATTACTAGAGCGATCCATTGATACCCAGACATTCCTAGTATTACCTTCGGTGTGCTGCGCATAAATTCATGCCCAAATCGAAAAACACCATAAGAAAGTAAATACAAGTGGAACAACTGATAGCAAAATGCTTTCGCTCGATACAAATGAAACATCACCCACCAGATTAGTAAGTTGAAAACTATCTCTACTGGAACGGCCGGCCATTGATGCCCAGAATCTAGAAGAACTCCACCACAGCATCCATGACATAGACAACCTAACCGACCGATGATGATTCCAAATGGGATGATCAGGGCAAATTTATCACCTGTAGGCTTTTCATACCCGACCAGTTTTTTCACTAG
>CAKZNV010000083.1 GCA_937132085.1 uncultured Rubritalea sp.
TTTAGTAAATATTCTCAAAACTATCTGCGATGATGACTTGCTAGTTTGCGGATGATTTGTGATGTTGGGGGTGTTCTATTATGTCTAATTTTTCCAAAAGTGCATCTCTAAACGTCGCTCGGCTCATCTATCTACTTGTCTGTGTGTGTGCTGGCATTGCGCTGGCATATAACCTCGAGGGCTCTAGCTATATATGGGTGGGGACTGTAGGCGGGTTAGTGGTAGCAAGCTTCTTCATGTTAGTGGAGAGTCTTACTAAGACATACACGATCCGTGGATTCTCTACGGGAACCTTCGGTCTGTTAGTGGGCTTATTCTGTGCATGGCTACTCACGAGATTGGGGATTTCTGATTTATTGATGCTGCTTTTTAGTGATGTGATCACTGAGAAGGTAAATTTCACCTTAGCTTTTGACACGGTGTTGTTTTCTAGTTTTGGATTTCTAGGGACGGTGATTGCTCTGCGTAGTAGTCAGGATGATTTTGCTGTAGTCATTCCTTATGTTAGGTTTAGGCAAGATAGAAGCATGGGGAGGCCTCTGTTGTTAGATGGCGATGTGATCATGGACGGAAGGATACCAGCTGTGCTTAAGTCTGGTTTTTTAGATAGAAATATAGTGGTTCCAAGATTCGTGCTAGATGAACTGCAAGTCATGTCTAACTCACCGTCTGCTGGCAGGCGTCAGCGAGGTCAACGAGGGCTCGAATGTCTAGAGACACTGCAAGAACTCAAAGATGTGCGTGTTTCTATCCATGATTCAAAGGCTGAATCTAGTGATGATAGTCATGTGGCTCATTTGCTTCAGATCAGCAGTATTATCAATGCTCAGATCTTAACGACTGACGATAATTTAACCAAAGTAGCACGGCTACAACGTATCGATGTTCTAAACCTGAATGATATCAATGAGGCTCTAAAGCCTAAGGTAGAAGTAGGTTCAAGACTGAGTCTCCCGCTAGTGCGCACCGGAAAAGATGATCATCAGGGAGTTGGTTACTTGCCAGATGGAACGATGATCGTGGTGAATCAGGCAGTGTCTAAAATAGGCACGACTCAGACAGTGACTGTGATTTCTACCATCAACACAACAGGCGGGATGATGGTTTTTGCTGATCTCGATGAGAGTGCTGAGTCTAGCAATTAGGACCTTGTTTAAACTTAGCGTAGCGTTCCTTGCCCATGTAGCGGCTCAGGACAGCGGCTGGAGCCTGATGAAGGTCTACCAGCACTAGAGCATCTAGAGAATTGCAGAAATCAGGATCCACGTTGAATTCTAGCAAAGTGGCATTGAGCTTTAGATACTGACGTAATAATACAGGAATGGTTTTTCCATCTGGCTCGGCTTCCGCGATTTTAGCAGAAACTTGTTCTATGTTAGAGAGATTAGGGCTGATGTCATTGTAGTCACTTGGTAGTTCCTGATACGGATTCGTTGGCTTCACCCATTTATGAATCGTTTTGTTCAGGTGTGATTTCCGCATGTATTTTACGATGAGGTCTTGAGAAATGTGAGTGTAGTCATCGCTAATACTTACGGTTCCGAAGAGCTTACTATACTGAGGGTTTTCAGAGATGAAGATGCAAATTGCTTTCCAGAGTAGAGCGAGAGCAAAGATAGATTTCTGGTGGGTAGGGGCCACGAACGCTCGGCCTAGCTCTAAGCCAGGGTTAAGATAATCGATGAATGGTTGCTCGAACTTGAAGAAGGTCGAGGTAACGAGACCTTTCGGTCCATGTTCTGCGATGATTCGATCTGAACAACCTAGTCTGTAGGCGCCGGCAATACATTTCATCTCTCTATCCCAGAGGAATAAATGCAGATAGTGTTGGTCATGGATATCAACATCTAAAGCGTTGCCAGAGCCTTCTCCGATGGCTCTGAAGCTGGTCTCACGGAGTCTGCCTATCTCGTGCATGACGGCTGGCATATTATCAGCAGTGCTTATATATGCGTCGAGAGAGGATTGAGATGCGAGTGGACCGTAGTAGGGATGGATCTGGTTGAGCTGAGCTACTTCTGCACAAAGTTGGTCATGATCCGCTGGCTCAGCGATGCATTTTCTATCTGCCTGTGGGGCAGAGGATTTAGCGTCATTGTTGGCGTCGGGTGTCATGGTGGTCATAGTCTGATGTCTTTTTGATTTGTATTCAGACTAGTAGAAACTTTGACTACTGTCGCATACAGAAAGATGGTGACATCATTGACTTTATTGATGATGATATTAGCAAATTCTTTTTATTAAGAGAAGCCAATGGTTGATTTTATTCCAGTATATTTTGTGAGCTACTCTTATTGTTTTGTGAGGCCGTCTTTTCTAGCTTGCTTCCAATAAGCATATTCAGAGCGGTTGAAGTCCACATATTCTGGTGAGAGATCACTGCTATAGACCGTGTATTCTCCCTGAGATTGGTTCAGATCTATGGTGATATTAAATTCTGGTTTTGCGACTTTTTCACGTAGCTTGTGCATGTGAGTGTCGGCTTCTAGGCCACCGAGACAGGCTGGGAGGCCACCGATGTAGATATCGATGAGCTCTTCCTTTATTGGGGCTTTAGAATAGCCTATGGCATGAATGATTCTGCCCCAGTTCGGGTCATTGCCATTCCACGAGCATTTGACGAGTGAGGAGTTAGCTACGGCTTCCGCTACTTTTTTTGCATCGTTGTAGGATTTAGCACCTTTGACATGGATAGTGACAAACTTGGTGACACGTTCACCATCTCTGACTAGTGATTTAGCCATCTCTAGTAGGACGTAATTGAGTGCTTCAGTAAATTTCTTAGCATCCTTAGTTCCACGTTTAATAGATGCTCCATCTGCTGCGCCATTAGCGAGCATGATGACGCTGTCATTTGTGCTCATGTCGCCATCAATAGTGATACGGTTAAATGACTGTTCTACCGCCTCTGAAAGGAAATTATTTAGAGCGGCTTTACTAAGCTTAGCATCGGTCGTGACGAAGCAGAGCATGGTGGCCATGTGCGGATTGATCATTCCAGCGCCTTTGCAGCAGGCTCCGATTTTTATTTGTTGGTCACCGAGTTTCACTGTGACTGCTATTTCCTTATGACAGGTGTCGCTCGTCATGATGGCTTTAGCTACATCTAGTCCTTGGCCTCTGGAAAGACCTTCTGTTAGAGGGTGTAGTTTCGGCTCTATTCTAGTCATTGGTAGAGGCAAACCAATCACTCCTGTTGAACATAGAGCTACTTGGGATTGCTTAATGCCGAGAGATTTGCCGACAGTTTTAGCTGTGAGTTTAGCATCACGAATACCGTTCAGGCCTGTGCATGCATTGGCATTCCCGCTGTTTGCTAGGATCGCTTGCACATCTCCATCTCGGAGGTGAGTTTGGCTGATTTTTACAGGTGCAGCTTTGACTCTGTTGGTCGTAAATGTTCCTGCAGCAACACAGGTAGATTTACTAGTAATGAGTGTGAGGTCTAAGCGTTCAGCATCTGGGTTTTTAATTCCAGCGCTGACTGCATTAGATAGAAAGCCTAGAGGAGCGGTGACTCCTCCTTTTATTTTTCGGTAAACAGATGACATAAAAGAGGAGATAAGTAAGCATTCCCACTGATGATATGTCCATTAGATTTTATCCGAAACTTACCTTTTACAGAATCTGTGTTGATCTGAAAACCTCTAAGAGCCTCTCTAAACATATGATTGAACATATAGAATAGAGAGGCCTTTGAGGCCAACACACAAATGGTAACACACAAAAGGTTTGATAATAGTAGAGACGATTTGGTAGTCGTTAGTCTTAGATTTATTTATTCGCGAATAGTAAACAACTTACTCACTAGCCATGATCCAGAGTCTTTTACAACACCCAGTGGTCCACGAATGGTGCTCTGTGAGACTGAAAGACTGAGCTTGCTGAAGTGAGATATTTTCTGCATTTGGCGCATTGATTCTTCCATCTCGTAGATTTCACTTTCTAGTTCAGAGAGTTTCTCTTCTAGCTCTAGTTTGTCTTCTACAGATTTAGTAGATTGATAGAGGGCGAGGATACGGCTTCTACGTTTCTTGAGGTTTTGTAATTTCGTTTTGAAGCGAATGATGTCCTTGGTGACGTCTTCTACTGAGATTTTTCTGTAGCTGACTTTACCTAGCTCAGCGATCTGATCCATGGTAGAAACTAAGCTTGCGGCTGGGACATAGGCTTCGTAGTTAGCGTATTTGGTTTTGTCATCACGTTCGTCCATGCTTGCGAACTGACCACCATTCTGGAGAACGATGCTTTCGATAGTTTCTGCTGACTTACGGACTTTATCAGTATCGATATTGAGGCTGCCTTTTTTGACGATCTGACGTTTTTTAGTGGAAACACTGTTCCGGTTGAGGCTCTTAGGTGAGCTGTTAACATAGCTACTAGAAACAGTGGGTGCCATCATTGGGGCTGAGAAGTCAGCGGAGTGAGATTCGCCATATATTCCGCAGCTGTTTAGGATTAAGAGCATTCCTGCTAGTGAAGTGAGCTTTAATAGTTGAGCTATGCGAGTGGTAGAAATTAACGGTATAAAATTCATAGTGCTGGTAAACTAGCATTTAGCAGGGTGTCTGCAAGTTTTAAATGCTGAAAAAATAGCATTTAATGAATCACGTTGTTTTTTTATGAAATGAGATTAGTCTACGGAGTAATGGCAAAACACTCATCACATGACAAACGGACACTTTTTGAACAGCCCCAAAGTGAGGGCGGGAGTGTGACTAAACTAGCAGCTAAATTCCCATGGGTTCGGCTAGCGCTGTTTCTGTTAGTTTGTTTTGGGATATGTTTTCCGTTTACTAAAACAGGTAAGGACGCGGTGCGCGCTCTGACTAAAACTAAGACACGGACGATCATCAAAGAGGTTCCAGCTGAGCCAATTATTTTACCTGCGCCAGCAAATTCTAACAGAGAACCATCCACTCCGACTGTAGTCACACCTCCTCGCATACCGACCATCGCTATACGTAAAGATAGTGATGTGAGGAATACTCTCAAAGGATTTAAACTGAACTATAATGCTAATTTCCAAGATGGAGGATCAGCTTCAGTAGAGCGTAAGAAGAGTGACAGTTATGTTGCAGAGTTTAATCTAAATGTGAAGGTTCCTGAAGCGTCTACTACGATGGATCAGCTAGCTAAAGTAAATCCTCATTTGCCAAAAATTCTACCAGGACTGGAGCAGATGATGTCTCAGGCTAAGGTCTCTGACTTTTACACTCAGCTGTATAATAACAAAACGAAGCGTCTCAAACGAGAGGTCACAAACCTAGGTAAAGTGCTGACCATGCATAATTTCTATGACTGTGAAACAATGCTGGAAATGACGCATGCTGAGTCCAAGCGTAAGGTGTTTTTGTTCCAAGCAGATATGGATGTGGTGACTGATGGCTCAGATGGTGACCGACTTTCGGTGATGCCAAGCGAGGTGGTGACCTCGACCCACTACCAGCCATTTACTAGCTACGGCTGGAAAAAGACAACACGTGTGCCGAATCCTATGGTGGCTGGCTGGAAGCAACGAGTGGCAAATGCCAAGGCTGAAATAGCTCTCTCTGGAACTTCTAAAAACAGAAAAGATTGGCTCAAGTCTAGAATGAAAGATCTCAAAGCGGGGATAGATGATATGGAGAGACGCAGTTTTCTTATCGCCGAGCATGATCCCTTTATTGTTGTTTCTATGGATCTGATGACAGCTAGCTCTTCTTATAAATTTGCACCGAGAGTGGGTGACTACGTAGCGGTCGTTCATGGAAATAAAATATTTCCAGCAATTGTTGGTGATGCAGGACCTACATTTAAAGCGGGTGAAGCATCGCTGAGAATGGCGAAGCAGATTAATTCGATTTCTTCATCTTATCACCGACCAGTTTCAGATCTTGGTGTGACATATATTGTTTTTCCAAGAACTGCTGATTCTGTAAAGTCAGCGCCAGACTATGAAAAGTGGCACAAACGCTGTGCTGAGCTTCTTGGTGAGATCGGGGGGATAGCTCCAGGCTATGAGCTTCACCAATGGCAAAATACTCTAACCAGTCAAGAACCTGAGACTCCAGAAGAAGAGAATTCTACTGAGTCTGCAGAAGGAGAAGATCAACCTTAAATGGTGAATGAACGAAGCAATGCGAAGCGCTGCATAGTTTGGCTGCGTAAGGATCTTCGGATCGACGATCATCCCGCATTCTCAGCAGCAGTCACTGCTGGCTACGAGGTTCTACCAGTTTTTCTCTGGAATGGATCTGAGCACAAATGGTCAGATGGAGAAGCCTCTCAATGGTGGTTGCACCACGCTTTAAAAGACTTAGCAGAGCAGCTTAAGGGCGTGGGCGGCAGTCTGCTTCTTAAGTCGTATCATGGTGATACGATGACAGCGCTCGAAGAAATTATCTCAGAATATGAGATAGACACGGTCTTCTGGGGGAGACGTTATGAGCCAGAAATTATAGCTCGTGATACAGTGATTAAAACCACTCTAACATATTGCGGGGTTGAAGTTAAATCGTTCAATACACATCTTCTGTTAGAACCACATACGGTTCAGAATAAATCTGGTGGATTCTATAAAGTATTCACACCTTATTGGAAGGAGAGTCTCACAAGAGACATCGATCCTGTAGTGGAAACGGACTGGGCCGAGGCTAAATTTATCGATCCTAGAAGTGAAGTGCAAAGAAGCCTCGTAGATTTAGATCTGCTCCCAGAAATCAATTGGGATAAGGGGTTTTATGATTTTTGGGAGCCTACAAGAGAAGAGGGATTGCGTCGTTTACAAGGGATGGTGAAGGGAAAATCGCTTGAATACGATGGCGCTAGGGATATTCCATCAGAGGATGGAACGTCGAGGATTTCTCCGTGGCTGCAGTGGGGGCAAGTGAGTGCTCGTGAGATTTATCATGCCTTTGATGAGGTCTCTAACAGATCTAAAAAAGAGATCGTAGAGAATGGCTACTTGAGGCAACTATTTTGGAGGGAGTTTAGTTATCACCTTCTTTATCACGTTCCTCACACAGCAGAGAGACCTTTGCGACCAGAATACGAAAGATTTAGCTGGAGACCGAATGAGCAGTTTCTCAAAGCTTGGCAGCAGGGGATGACTGGGTTTCCAATCGTGGATGCAGGGATGCGCCAGCTCTGGCAGACAGGCTGGATGCATAATCGAGTCCGCATGATTGTCAGTTCATTTTTAGTAAAGCATTTACTGCAAGATTGGAGAGAGGGTGCGAGTTGGTTTTGGGACACATTAGTCGATGCTGACTTAGCGAATAACACGATGGGTTGGCAATGGATAGCTGGTTGTGGCGCTGATGCTTCGCCATACTTCCGGGTGTTTAATCCTATCATTCAGGGCAAGAAATTTGATCCTGATGGAAGCTATGTGAAAGAGTATCTCCCAGAGTTAGCAGATGTAGATCCGAAATTGATTCACGAGATATGGGAGGTTCCACCGCTAGAGTTAAGAGCAGCTGGAGTAACGCTAGGTAAGGAGTATCCTGAGCCTATCATTAGTCACCAAAAAGGCCGTGAGCAAGCACTGGCTGCTTATGCAGACTTTAAAGAAACTACGAAGAACGAGTAGCAAGCTTGATTATAAGATCCACCATTTTAGCTGACTTACCTAGAGCTGATGTGAGTTTCACTGAATAGTGATCAACTGAGTGAGCTTTGTATTCGTCGTAGATATCACGTTGCATTCCGAGTAGTTCTGGGATGTCCCAGCCGCCATGTTGGCCATCGGCGATGAGGTAGGGAATGTAGAGGATCTGCTTGGATTCCACCTCGTCTCTCCAGTCCTTGATGAAGGGTGGCTCTTCTAACCAAAGGTCGGTGATCTGAGCGAAATTTGTTTTCTCTTTTAAGCCAGAAATATGCTCTAGCAAGGTGTCTTTAGAACGAGCGCTTTTGGTAGATCCATGTCCTAGAAGAACGAGGCTGGTTTCTTCAGGTTTCCAGTCACCCATCGCTTTGTCTGCTAGATCGATAATCATTTCCTGGATGTCATCGTCGAGACCGAGAGGCTTTAGATAAGTCACAGCTTCTGACAAGCTCTCTAGCCCAAGTTTCTCAGGGATTACTTTCTTAGTATAGTAGCCTTCAGCGAGGAAATTTGGCAGGATAATAACTTTCTCTGCATCGACATGATCTAAGCAATTTTCGATCAATGGAGTCTCTTTAAGAAAGCCACAATGGACTTCTTTGAAAACCTGCATTCTACGGATGGTGTCAGCATGGAGACGGCAGGGGATGGATGAGCTAGGATGCTTGGATGATCCATGACCGAGGATGACGAGTGCTGTGTTTGAATAGTCGTTCATGTTAATTTCTAGAATCTAAATGATGTATCTGATGTATTGGATGATTCTTCCTCTGCATTGCGCTTAGGATAGTGTTTAAGGAAATCAGGATGACCGCCAGTGATGCATAAAAAGCCATTACTAACATCGTTCACCGTAGTCCGCCGCTTGGACTTTGGAATGATGAAATAGATAATGGCTAAGCCTAAAATGAAAGCCAACATGCCATTCATAAATAACACGGAAGCAGCGATAACAATGAACATGATTAAGAAAATAAAGGACGTGTTAAATAGCTTACTTAGAAATGACGAATTGATGAGCTTGGGATCAAAATACAGCATAACCTTAGTTGTCTGTTTCGAAGAAAGAACCGAAGGGCTAGAATTCTCCGGAAGAGCTACACCAGAAACAAAGCAGATCAATGGAGATTCGAAATCAGGTTGGCAATAGAAGGATCCTTCATGCACAAATGGCTCAATATTTATGATCTCTCCTTCAATAATCTTAGCCTCCATCTCGTCTGAGAAAGTTTTTGGAGTTTGGTAGGGATTGAAGTCAGATGTCATGGGAGATTAAAGGAAAGTGAGTTTACAGCCTGCTATGATAGCTGTGATGAGAACAATATGCTCGAACATTTTCTGCGGGATCTTAGTGAGGATTTTCTTACCTGTAAAGATGCCTATGGCTAGAACGGGGATTAGGCAGAGATTGATGATGATGGTTTCTTGATTGATCAGATTGAGACTCGCATTGAAGGGTAGCTTGATGAGGTTGATCACTAGGAAGAAGCGGGCGCAGATACCGATTAGCTCCATTTTTGGCAGGCTGATCGATAGAAAATACAGTTGATAAATAGGTCCAGCAGCATTGGCTAATACTGTGGCGACTCCACCTGATGTTGCCGCGGTGAAAGCAAAGCTCTTGGTGTGAGCCATTTTCTCTATTCGTTCACGATAGATTGTGCGCAGTAGCTGAAGTAGAGCCATACAGAGGATGATGATGCCGATGACGGGGCGCATCAGCGCATCAGGTAGATCTTTGAGCAGGTAGAAACCTAATGCTAGGCCTACGAGGGCTGGGATGAAGATGGGCCAGACTTGTTTCCAGCTGCCATACTTTCTGAATGCTGGGTAGACGATGATATCGGCTAGGATGAGTAGGGGAAGGGCGATGCCGAGAGATTCTTTAGCGCCAAAGGTATCGGCTAGAATGAAGACAGAAATTAATGAAATCCCTGAAAACCCAGCCTTAGACAGACCGATACACAGAGCAGCAATAGCCAGAAAGAGCATTGTGGTGGGTGTGAGGATCATCTGGGTTAGTCATGCCCTAAAAAAAACAAACCCGCAAGCAGTTGTAGCTACTTGCGAGTTTAAGTTGTTGTTCACCCAATAGAACTGCCACTATGAAATTGGCTTATACTGTTATAGACAAGCGTGTTCAGAAAACGTTCAAAGAATATGTGATTAAATATTGGTAAAGTTGTAACTCGTTTACCTTGAGGGTTTATAGTTGATTGGTTTTCTCTGTTTTATTCTGAAGTGAGTGAAAATAACGAGATTCAATGAAGATAAGGTCAAATAAATCTCGCTTACTACAGAGTTGTTTTGACAGATCCGCAGAAAGCAGCTTTTTATTAACTCACATCCTTACAAAAGGTTCCATAGTTCAATGGATAGAACATCGGTTTCCGAAGCCGAAAATCTGGGTTCGACTCCCAGTGGAGCTATTTTTCGCCAGAGGCAGTTGTCGGGAGGTGGTAACTTTGGAGTAATGCTTTTTTACCACTAATTTTCACGAATGGTGCACGATGGACTGGGGTGGATGGATTTTTTTTGAACCACGGAATAGCACTGAAGTTACGGAACTGGATTGATGAAACGGAACCGGTTTACTGGAGCTCTCTACTAACTACTGCCCCCCATCGAGCACCAAAATTCTGTTACATTCTGTTAATTCTGTCTCAAAAAGGTTCTCTGTTATCAGGTCTATCTACCCAATGATATTCTCCATCATCTGACCATATTTCACGTAGCTGTTGTAGCATTGTTGCCAGTCTACGTCTTCGGCCTTGGCATGGAAGACAGTGGCTACGTGGGGTTCGATGGCGATGAAGCCTTGGTAGTGGTCGTTCTGTAGTTCAGTAACGATTTGTTGGACGTGGCTTTGGCCTTCACCTGGATAAGTGTATTCGGGTTCTACATCGGCTGAGACTGGATTGATGCAGTCTTTGATATGAACGTGGATGATGTGTTGCTTCACTTGGTGGAAGAATTCTAGGCTGTCTTGCCATGGGAATGTTCCGTCGTCGTTTGGCTGTGACCTGTCGTGCTGGAAGGTTGGGTTGCCAGTGTCAAAGATGAGTTTGATGTCTGGCACTTCTTCGATCAGGCGGAGCGTGTGATCCGCTGAAAAGCCACCCCAGTTCATGCAGTTTTCGTGGGCTGTGATGAGCCCCGCATCGGTAAATCTCTGGGTGATCTCACGGAGTCTGCGGAAGCGTTCTTGTTCGTGTTGATCCTGTCCCCACGGCTCTTGCGCATAGGACATGACTCGGACTATCTCTGTGCCGAGACGTTTCATTCTCGGAATACAGCGCTCTACTTCAGCGAGTGTGATGTCGAAGTCTGTGTGGATAGATTTAGCCCAAGTTCCGATCAGTGAGCCAAACTCAGCAATACGAATCCCCGCGTCCTTGAGCTGAGCCTCTGCTTCATCAAATGCCGCGTCACTTAGGTCATGGATGTTCCTCCCATCGATCCCTCTGGCGGAAATATAGTCCCAACCGAGTTCTTGAGTGGCTTTAATCTGAGTGGCTAAGTCTCTGCCTGCTTCGTCTGCGAATCCTGTGAGTGTCATGATTATTTCTTAGGCTGGCGGTTGATTTGTGATCCGTCTTTGATAACTTCTAGGTATGGGTTTTCTAGGCTAGCGTGGGTGACTTTAGCTTTATCAAGTTCGATTAGATAGGGCTTAAGGTAATTACTGAATCGCTTGAAGTCTTTTTGTTCCGGCTGTGTCCAAGCTGCTTCTGCGAGTGCCTGGAGTCTTGGGTAAGTCATGAAATCTCTGCGTTCCTGAGTAGGAGTCTGCTCTGTCCAGAGACAGGCCTGAATGCCTTTGATTTGTGCTTCATAGCCTTTGATTTCTTTTACTTCAGCTGGAAAATTATAAGTGGCTTCGATTGGGCAGAACTTGCCACCCCAACGTCTACCAACCTTGTGAGAAGGATGCTGAACGAAGTCAAAGTAGCATGGGATACGTGGACAGAGAACGACTGGGAAGCCTTTTTTTAATCCGTAGCTGAGTTCCTTTGTCTTATCGTGTCTCCACCAGAAGAGTAGCGTTTTATCAATAGGGAGTCCTGCACTTGATATCTCATCCCAGCCACCAGTTTTGAAACCGAGCTTATTGATATGTGTCGCCATTTTACGGTTGAAGTGTCTGTCCACTTGCTGGAGTTTGGTGTAGCCTTGTTCTTTCATCAGCTGTTTCACTTCTGGTAATTCTGGCCACTGTGACCAGCCGAAGTGACTCTCATCTCCACCGAAATGAATGACTGGACTGTCTGGGAAAAGCGCAGCTACCTCAGTGAGAATATCGACGAGAAATTGTTCAGTCTCTTTAGATGCTGGATTGAAGGTGAAGTTTGGGTGTTTTTTAGATCCGCCTCCAGAGAACTCTGGATAGGCTCGCATAGCCGCGGCAGCGTGACCAGGCATGTCGATCTCTGGAATGATAGTGATATGTCGATCTTTAGCGTATTGAACGATTTCTTTGATCTCTTGTTGAGTATAAAACTGAGCAGGAGCTTTCTTATCATGATGATTACCGATAGCTCCGATGGTGGTGAGTTTAGGATATTTCTTAATCTCAATTCTCCAACCAGGAGTGTCTGTTAGATGCCAATGAAAACGATTCATCTTGTGCTCAGCCATCGAGTCGAGGATTTGAAGAACGGCTTTCTTACCACTGAAGAATCGTGATTCATCTAGCATGAAACCTCTCCAATCAAAACGTGGATAGTCTACTATGACTACGCTTGGCATCTTATCGGGATATTTTTTTAGTAGCTGATTTAGAGTAGTGAGAGCTCTAAATTTACCCACCTCAGTATCTGCAAAGATCTCGATTCCTCTTGGACGAACTTCCAGCATGTAGCGCTCTGGAGATTCCGATGGAATAGAAAATTTGATTACCTTACTGAAAATTATTTTTGGTTCTGCATCTTTTGGAACTACGTAGTGACCATCAATCGCTAGCACTCCCATAGGGTAAGGAGAAATACGGAGGTCTTTAATTAGCTTATCTGCATGTGAAATACAGCTAAGGCAAAGTAGAAATAGAGTGAATATGTTTATTGATTTCATGTGTGTAAGAATGTTGTTGTATGAATGGTTATTTTACATCTACCCATTGGCCGTCATTGCGGGCGCTTTCGTAGATTGCGCAGATGAGGGCTACTGCTTTTCTGGCTTCGTGGCAGTCGACTGATGGGCGTCGGCCCTCGTTGATTGCGTTGACTACTTCTTCGAAGTTACGTTGATGACCGGTGAAGTTGATGGCGTTGGGATCGTTTGCTCCTAGGCCTACCTTATGGGCGTCGTCGCTAGCCATGAGCTTAGCGTGGACATATTCATCTTCTGGTGCTGATTCTGCGAAGTCCCAGACTTTGAAACTTTCGTCTGCTAGGAAGGCGCTGCCTTTGCTACCGCAGATGTTTACTTCCGCAGGATGACCAGTAGATGACCAGCAGGAGGTGGAGCCTTGGACGACGCCTTTGGCTCCGTTTTTAAATTCTAACAGAGCTACTGCGGTGTCTTCTACTTCGATGTTTTCGTGAGTGAGTAGTCCCATAGATGCGGTGACACGTTTCACTGGTCCTACTGTGTGGATGAGCTGGTCAATGATGTGGATTGATTGGTTCATCAGAGCTCCGCCACCATCGAGAGCCCAAGTGCCTCTCCAGCCTGCTGAGTCGTAATATTCTTGGCTACGATACCATTTGATAGATGCCTCTACGAGTGTGAGTGTGCCGAAGCGGCCCTTGTCCACAGCGTCTTTGAGAACGACTACGGATTCGTTGAAACGTCGGTTTAGGATCGCAGCGAGAGTGACATTGTTCTTCTCAGAAGCTTCGATGAGTGGGTCGATTCTCTCGGGAGTGATTTCCAGTGGCTTTTCACAGATGACATGCTTGCCAGCATGAATAGCGGCTAGGGCTGGCTCTTGGTGTGCTCCTGATGGGGTGCCAATGGTAATGATTTCTAGCTCTGGGTCAGCTAGGAATTCTTCCATCGTGGCGTAGCTTTTACAACCGTATTTAGCGGCAAATTCATTGGCTTTTTCAGGGTTCTTATTAAAGCATGAGTGTAGTGAGCTATCTTCTATTGCTTCGATCGCTTTAGCATGAAAGTGAGCGATCATTCCTGTTCCTACGATTCCGAATTTCATTATTTTTTGATGAGGTTGTTGAGTTCTTTTGGATCAGCTTTGAGATCGTAATGTTGGAGAAGCTTGTTGGTTTTCTTATCGTAAATTTTGTGCTCACTGGGTGTTATTTCTGAGCGTCTGTTACCCCAGTATGAGATCGCTTTTTCTACACGTCTAGCTTGATAGTCTTTTAGTAAGTTAAAGAGGTTAGATCCTTGTAAGTGTTTGGGTTTTGGTAGCCCTGCTAGATGACAGAGTGTGGGATAGATATCTACACTATTGACGACTCGATCAGTAGCTACGCCTGGCTGTTTCACACCTGGACCTTTGATGAAAAGTGGTGAATGGAGAGCTACTTCGTAGAGCGTGTGCTTGCCCCAGATTTGTTTTTCACCAAGGTGCCAGCCATGATCTCCCCAGAGGACGACGATGGTATTCTTGTCCTGCCCTGACTTTTCTAACATTTCCATGAATTCGCCAATATGTTTATCAGAAGAAGAGACACAGGCTGCGTAGTGCTTTCTGACTTGCTCAGCAAAGGCGGCGTCTTTATTGGGGTTTTTAGCGACCACATATTGACCATTGAATTCCCCACTCTTATGCCAGTCCTCACCTTTAGCAGGCATAGGAGAGCTGTAGTCTGGGATCGTCTTGTTTTTGTAGAGATCGAGATATTTCTTTTCACAGGCAAAGGGAAGGTGTGGGCGAAGTAGGCCGACTGCTAGCAGCCAAGGTTTGTTCTGTTTGACCACAGCATCGAACTCTATCTTGAAGAGATCCATGATCGCATCGTCAGGATATCGCACATTTTCTATTGCTTCGATGACAGGCGTTTTACCACGTTCTCTTCCTTTACCATTTTCATATCCGTGCATGAGGCCTTGTGGCGTTTTCCATTCACCACTTGGGTTGGGATTACGGGTCCAGGCATTCGGCATTTCTGGCTTAGTAGCATCGTTCCAGTCTTTGCCAGTATTTCCGCCTGGGTAGTGGGAGACCTTTCCTACTGCTACTGTGGTGTAGCCGTGGGACTTAAACCAAGCTGGAAATGATGGCTGAGCTTTGTGGTCATGTGAGACGATGGCGTTGTTGCTGAGTTGCTTCCTCGTTTTAGGGTAGATTCCTGTTAGTAGGGCGCAACGAGATGCCCCGCAAGTGGGGGCTTGGACGTAGTGACGTTTGAAGAGCCTGCCTTGTGTGAAGAGTTTCTCCATCGCAGGTGCATGGATGTAGTCCTTGCCAAATGACGGCAACTCGGGGCGCAAGTCATCGATACAGATAAGCAAGATGTTTGGTTTCTTCTCTGCTTGTGCAATGCAGGTAGAGAAGATGGCGATGACTAGTAATAGCTGTCTCATTAGGCTAGTTTGTTACGTTTGATGAATCCAGAGATGCCGATGATAGCAAGTGCTGCGAGTGCGATCATACCGAATAGTCCGAAGTAATGTGCGTAAGGATCTTGGCTATTGAACTTACCTACTAGTGACCAGATAGAGGCGTAGGATGCGATACCTGCTGAGAATATCATCAGGATATTGATGAG
>CAKZNV010000084.1 GCA_937132085.1 uncultured Rubritalea sp.
CGGTGGGGCAGAATGGGTGTGGGGTGAGGAGTCCGTTGGATGGGTGAAGCCTTTGGCTTTGTGTTAGGTGGTTAGGTGGTTAGGTGGTTAGGTGGTTAGGTGGTTAGGTTTTATGTGTTGCTCTATGGTTGGTGGCTTGGGTTGTTGAGGGGTATGTCGCCCTTTCAGGGCTGGGTGGTAGTTGGGGGACTATACCTAGGGCGTTGCCCTAGGCTGGCATAGGGCACACCGTTGGTGTTGTGATAAGGGGTGAGCCTTTGGCTCTGTGTTATGTGGTTATCCTGCGGTGGAGGGGGCTGCGCTAGGGGGTAGCAAAAAGCCTAAGATGGGGATCTTAGGCTTTTTGGAGGGAGAGTTTTTTGATTTTTTGGGTTACCAGGCGTATTGGGCGCCTAGTTGGAGGGTCCAGTCTGAGCCTAGTTGGGTGCCGTTTAGGTCTTGGTGGATGGTTTTGCCGATCTCTGCTGCTAGTCTGAGGCCTTGGTCGGAGATGTAGTTGAGTCCGATGAAGAGGTCGGTCTTGTGTCCGCCAGAGTTTGCTGGGTCAGCAGGGGAGGAGAGCACGGGGTTGAGGTTGTGAAGTCCGTTGGTCTGTGTTCCTTGGATGCCGCTCCAGGTGTTGAAGTTGAATCTGGTGTTGATGGCTAGATTCTGGTTGAGGTTTCTGGATACCCAGCCAGTTAGGTTTGCGCTGTCTCCGATGGAGTATCCTTCGTCGTTGGTGCTGTTATGGATAGTGGCTTTTGCCTGAGTTCCCCATGACCAGTTGTTGTCGATGTAGTGATTGTAGGTGATGGATGGGCTGAGGTCTAGTGTGCCAGATCCTAGCTGCATCGGGTAAGGTAGGTCTCTGCCGATCGCTGGTGCTAGTGGTGCGTTAGCTACTTTTTTATCGGTAGCTCCAGTAGGGAGTGAGAGGCTGAGACCGATGTGTGCGTTGGCATTTTTCACCTTGTGGATCTGGTAGAGAGCTCCGATGGATGTGTCTCCCATTCCGCTGCTTTTCATGGTCATGCCTTCTGCTCCCGCTGCATTTGCCATTACCATGCTGTTGCGCTTGTAGCTGGTCATGGCTGTTAGGGTGAGTTCGTCAGTAGGGGCGAACATGAAGCCGAGCATGTTCATGTCCATGGTCATTTCACGTGGAGTCATCATGTAGCCAGTGGATGTCATGTTGGCTGGGACTGAGCTAGATCCTTGGAAGATCTGGTTCATCTGCATGGTCATGAAACGGTAGGATAGCATTCCTTCTCCAGCTCCATGAGTGTGGTCACCCATAACACCGATCGGTGCGTGGGCGTCTGGTCGAGATGCTGCTGTGAGAGTCGTGGTGAGTGCGCAGAGTGCGGCTGTTGATTTGATAAATGTGTTCATTTTGTTAATTGTCTAAGTTGTTTAATATAGGAATAATTTGCCCAGCATACGCGGAGCAGGTGACTTTCTTCAGAAAGAGGAAGTCGATTTGTTAGGGGAGCTTGCCTCAGTAAGTGAGGCTTAGGGTGAGTTACTTAGACGAGTAACTTTGGCGGAGGGCCGTGAATAGAAGCTAGGAGGCTATAGGGAGGGTAAATGTTAGAAGAGCTATATTGGGCGATAGCTTTGTAGAGATGGAACTCGTGAGACCTTGGCTGGCTCGATGCGAAATAAGCTGGCTTGAATTCTTCTAGCTTCGGCTGAGGGATTTCTTTTTCGGTGTCGAGCTGCTGAGCTTTGTATTTAGCGATGGCTCTACATTTCTCGCAGGGATAATCTCCGCTGAAGGTGGAGTCGAAAGCCTGTTCAATTCCTTGCTCTGGGATTCGGTCGTTGAGCATCGTTCCCCATGCCCACATCTGCATCACAGCTACGTGTGCGTTGAGCATAGTCATGGCTGCCAGCAAACATAAATATTTGCCGATCGTCAGGTGCACGCGATGGAAGATTGAATTGATGATTTCCAGTAGAGGATTGGTGGATTTGGGTAAAGTCTTTTTCGGTTCTGTGAAGCGTTTTTTTGACAGGGAGTTTTGATACAGAATTTACACAATTTTTCAGAATTAACATAATTTCTTGTGGAGTGGCTGATGTGATTGGCTGGGTTTTGTGGTGTGTTTTTTTGAGAGGACGATTACGCTGGTTAGGTTTCTTGGGTAAATCCTGTTTTTGAAAGAATTAACATAATGTAACAGAATTTTTGCCAGATTGATGAAACATATCTATTTTTCAGGGCTAACCTAATTTCTTGTGGAGTGGCTTATGTGATTGGCTCTTTTTAGAGTGGGGTTTCTGTTTTTGGGGGTGATCAAAAGTGTTGCAATTGGGGTAATTATTTAATAAATACTGATTATCAATTTGTATTAAATAACTGTTTTAGAAAGGTTTTGGGTGTTTGGTGTTGACATCAAAGTGCACTAAAGTGTAAGAAAGTGTGCTAGCAGCGCATTAGCTTCACAATTAGGAGTGAAAAATCGATAACAAGTTAACTATAATATGAACCATTCAGAACATGCTCTTCAGGGAGCGTTTGAGCACAAATTGGATCCCAAGTGCAGGGTTTCAGTGCCGGCTGATTGGCGTAATGTGGCAGGTTCTGGTCAGTTAAGGCTTTTGCAGTCATCTAGTTATGAGTTGCCAGCTTTGAGAGTTCTCACAGAGGAAGAGTATGATGATATGCTGAAGACTGTGGATGCGATGGAAGGTTGGTCGCCAGCTCAGAAGAAGAAGATGAAGGGCAAGATTCACTCAAGAAGCCAGAAGGTGTCGATGAGTGATCAGGGTAAGCTGCTGGTTCCTAAGGCTTGGTGTAGTCATCCAGAGATTGAGCCAGGTGAGGCAATCAAGCTAGTAGGTCGTGGCACCTATTTTGAAATTTTGAATCTAGCGAATTACGCAGTGATGGAAGCTAGAGAAGATGAAGAAACTAAGATCCTCAATGAGGAGGTAGATTTCTTCTAAGTGTATGATTTATAAGTATCGAAAAGAATGAGACGATTAATTCCAGTGTTATCTACAGGGGTATCTGAGCAAAAGAGATTTAGCTTGAGATGGGACTTCTGTCGCTGTGAATCTGATGTGAATGAAGGTGGTGATACAGCTTCAAACGAGATCGATTCTGAAGAGTTAGAGCATTATCATGAAACTGTGCTGCTCGAAGAGTCGGTGCACTTCATGGCACCAGCTAAGGGGAAAGTGCTGATGGACGGCACTCTCGGCGGTGGTGGGCATACTGAAAAAATGCTTGAAGCAGGTGCAATCGTTTACGGAGTGGATAGAGATCCTGAAGCTCTGGAGTATGCATCGAGAAGGCTTGCCAGATTTGGTGATAGATTTAGACCAGTGAAAGGTAACTTCGCTGATGCACTGGAGCTGATGAAGCAACAGGGCGTCGATAAGGTGGATGGTGTGCTAGTAGATTTAGGAGTTTCTTCTCGTCAGTTCGATGAGGCATCTAGAGGGTTTTCCTTTTCTAAAGAAGGTCCGCTAGACATGCGCATGGGAGACACTGGTCCGACAGCAGCAGATCTAGTCAACGGCTGGGAAGAATCTGAGCTAGCGAGAATTTTCTGGTGGTATGGTGAGGAACGCTCATCTCGTAAGATCGCTAAGAGACTCTGTGAAGTGAGAGAAACTAAGCCATTTACGACGACTACTGAGCTAGCGCAATGCATTGAAGAATGTTGTCCGCGGTTTGGTAAGAGAATCCATCCGGCTACTAAGGTTTTCCAGGCGTTGAGAATAGAAGTGAACGATGAGCTAGGTGCTCTGCGCAAACTTCTGGATACCTCGGACGAGCTTTTAGCGACTGGTGGAAGGCTGTGTGTGATTAGTTTCCATAGTCTAGAAGATAGAATGGTGAAGAGATTTCTCAAGAGTGCGAGTGCTAAGGAAATCGATAGACCTGAGTGGCCAGCGCCGAAACCAAATCCAGATTATAAATTTAACATCATAGCAAGAAAGCCAGTGAAAGCTGGAGAAGACGAAGTGAAGAGAAACGCACGCTCCCGAAGTGCGATCCTTAGAGTCGGTGAACGCATCTAAGCGAAACGAGCAATACCCAATTCAATCCCCTAACAAACAAAGCAATGAACGCAAAACGTAAAAAGAAGAATTTCAGCCTCAGTGAGTTAATCTTGCTGGGTCTAGCAACGGTGATCCTAGCAGGTGGCGGTGTGATGCATGCTTATGCAAAGAACCGTGAAGTAGAGCTAGCGAGAAAGATCGATGGAGCTAAGAAGGAGATCGAATCCTATAATGAGGCTGTTGCGATGATTAATGTAAAAATAGATCGCAAACTTGACCGTTATCTGATGAAGGAACAACTACTTGCACAGGGTTCGTCACTCAGACCGACAGATCCTGGTCAAATTGAGCCAGTCAGAGCCCAGAGAGAAGAGATTTTAATCACAACAAATCCTTAATGGGAATGCTCTCAAAGCAGAATATATAGAATGGAAAAAACAGCACAGAAACGATGCGTGAACCTTTGCCTGATCCTAGTGGTCGGGCTTAGTGCGTTATCTGTGCGGCTTGTAATGCTGCAGACCACTGACAGAGAAGGTGGCTCCGGCAAGGCAGGGAAATCTTATGAACGCACCTATCCTCTGTTAGCGAAGAGAGGGACAATAGTGGACTGTAATGGTGAGATCATGGCGAAGAGTGCCATCTCACAAACTCTGATCGTAGATAAGTATCACCTAAGAGACCCAAGAACGGTCGCTAAAGGCATCGCTCGTAGAGAGCTAGGTAATGATCCTAAGTGGGTGGAGTGGGATGACAAAACCCGTAACCGCAAAGTGAAGCTCATGGGCAGAAAGCTCCTACTCAAAGAGTATGGGGCTAAATGGTATGTGAACGAACATCTAGACTATGCTTGTTCAGAAATAGCACCCGCTCTAGGGCTGACTAAGGATGAGCTAAAGAAGCTGATCAATGTCAAGAAGCTCGGAGACAAGGTAATCGCTAAAGATATTTCACCAGACATCGCTTCTCGAATCAAAGAGCTGATCGATGAGAAGAACATCAAGGGATTCCGTTTTGATGAAGACATGAAGCGCACGTATTGTTCGCCGACAGCCTTCACTCACCTGATGGGATCTACTGGTATGACTAAGGCGTCTAACGTCGAGCGTGGTATTAGCGGTGTGGAGAGAGCCTACGATGAGCACCTCAAGGGTAGACATGGATTTAAAAAAGAGATGCGTGACCGCAGTGGTGAGATCATGCCAGCTTATGAGGGAAGCACTTTAGCTCCTATTAATGGTAATGTTGTCCAGTTGACCATCGATATGGGCATCCAGACGATCGTGGAGGAACAGCTAGATTTAGCTGTGAAAGAATATGATCCAGTGCGAGCAACGATCATTATCATGGATCCTAATACGGGTGACATTTTAGCTTTTGCTAGCAGACCGCATTTCAACTTATCGACTCGTAAGGGAATTGTAGAGTTCGGGTTTAACTTCGGTCTTCAGGGTAGCTATGAGCCTGGATCTACCTTTAAAATGGTGGCTGTGGCTGCTGCACTAGATTTAAGATTGAAGAGGCTAGACGACAAGATTTTCTGCCACAATGGCTATTACAGAAATACCAACCCTAAGTTTACTGTCAGAGACGACTATCCTAAGGAGTATCTTAAAGTGTGGGAAATCCCGCAGAAGTCTAACAATATAGGCACTTATATGCTGGCGAAGATGGTTGGCTATGATCGGTATATGAATTACGCACGAGGATTTGGTTTCGGAATACCTACTGATCTGGGAGTGGGCAGTGAGTCTAAAGGTAAGCTCCCTAAAAAGTTCAATGCGGTAGATTTTTCGAGAAACAGCTACGGCTATGCATTGACTGTGACTCCTCTGCAAATCGCCAATTTCTACTCAGTAATGGCCAATGGAGGCAAGCTGATGAAGCCTAGACTGATCAAGAAGGTGGATAACTACATGGGTGAAACTGTGATGGAATTTAAGCCAGAAGTAGTGCGCAGAGTGATCAGTGAACGTGCTGCGAGAGACTGTCGCACGGCTCTAGAAACAGTAGTGCAAAAAGGAGGAACTGCTACCAGAGCAGATGTTCCCGGCTACACAGAAGGTGGTAAGACAGGGACTGCTGAGAAGTGGGATCCAGAACTAGGTGAGCTCTATCTGCATGAGAGATCAGGCAAGATGCGTAAGAGAGGAGCCTACAGTAAGACGAAAAAGACGGTGTCATTCGCAGGGATGTTACCGATCGATAAGCCTGAGTTCGTCTGCGTGGTAGTGGTGGAAGAGCCTAGGGCTGAGAAAGATTTTAATTTTGGTGGAGGCACAGTAGCGGCTCCAATCTGGCGTGAGACCATGAAACAAGTGGCAGCTTATAGAAACATAACTCCGAGTGAGGAGCTAGAATCAGAACTAGGAAAAAGATAATGAAAGCTTACGAAATTAGTGCAAATGTAGTCAGTAACCTAAGAGGAATACTGTCAGGGAATGGTGAGGTGTCAGTAGATGCGATCACTTCAGATAGCCGAGAGGTGAAAGAGGGCAGCGCCTTTGTAGCAATAGTAGGTGGATGCGATGGGCATGCGTTTATCGATAAAGCAATCGCTAGTGGTGCAACAATGATCGTAGCAGAGAAGGGACCGAAGCTAGACCTAGATCCTAAGATAGCTTGGCTTCATGTTAAGAATTCAAATGTGGCACTGGCTTCATTAGCAGACACGTTCTATGAACATCCATCTCAAGCAATGAGAGTAGTGGGTGTGACTGGCACCAATGGCAAAACTACTACAACTTACCTCATTCACCATGTGATGAAGCAGGTGTGGACCAGAGCTGGACTGTTAGGGACGATCAAGTTTGACAATGGATTAGAAGAAAGAGAAGCGACTCATACAACACCGGGTCCTGTAGCTCTGCATGGTCTGTTAGCTGAAATGAATAGCAACGACTGTCGTGGAGTAGCGATGGAAGTTAGTTCTCACGGTCTTGAGCAGAAGAGAGTGGATTCTGTTAGGTTTGATGTAGGAGTGTTTTCTAACCTCACTCAGGATCACCTAGACTACCACGGTAGCATGGATACATACTACAAGGCTAAGCTAGCATTGTTCGAGCTCATGATCGCTGATCAAGATGATGAAGAGAATAAAAAGTATAAGCCAATCGCAGTGATCAATAGCGACGATCATTACGGTCAGAGAATGGTCAAGGACATTGGAGATCGAATGAGAGTCTGGACCTACGGAATGGGCGCACATTGTGATTTCAAGATGTCTGGTATCCGCCAAACATTCAAAGGAACGAAGTTCCAGCTCGATGTGAAGGGCAAGTCATACTTGGTGCAAGTTCCATTGATCGGAAAATTTAATGTTTATAATGTGGTATCAGCCATCACTGCTTGTGCAGCGGCTGGGATGAAAATCCGTGATGCTGTAAAAGCTCTAGCAGAAGCTCCTCAGGTTCCAGGAAGAATGGAAAATGTGGGCAACATGAATGGAATGAGCGTGTTCGTAGACTACGCACACACACCAGATGCTATTAGAAATGCTGTTACAACGCTAAGAGAGCTTGAGCCTAGACACCTGTTCACAGTCTTCGGATGTGGTGGTGATAGGGATATGACTAAGCGTCCACTCATGGGCGAAGCCGCCGCTAAAGCGAGTGACGTATGTGTGGTGACTTCAGACAATCCTCGTAGCGAAGATCCAGCTGCAATTATCAAGATGGTAGAAGCTGGCATGAAGGGCAATAACTTCCACAGCATCATCGATAGAGCTGAGGCGATAGAAGCCGCGATCAAGATGGCTAGACCTGGTGACCTCGTGTTAATCGCAGGTAAAGGACATGAAACATATCAGGAATTTGCCACAGAGACTATCAAGTTTGACGACAGATTAGTCGCCAAGCGTATCCTCACGGATGAGCGTGTGAACGATCTAAAGGAGCGTCAAGAGATGGCTAAAGAAGGTGATGAACGTAAGAAGAAATACGAAGAACACCTAGAGAGAGAAGCTCGTGAAGAAGGTGGAGTCGATGGCAGAGAGTCTAGACCAACTAGAACCGACGACAGTCGTAGATCTACTAGAGGATCAGGAGATAAAGATGCACGTCCACCAAAGAGAGAAGAAGGCTCACGTCCTCCGAGAAGAGACAGTGATGCTAGAGGACCTAGAATTCCTGGTAAAATAAAAGATACAAGACTGCCGAGAGCACCACGACCTCCAAGAGACGACGACCGAAAATAATCTATGAAAGCAACGAAAGTCAGTAAATTAGTAGAGTCCACGCACGGTGAATTAGTTCACGGTGAGGCTACTGCAATGGTTCAATCTGTTTCGACTGATACTCGAAGTATTCCAGAGAACTGTGCTTTCTTTGCTCTCAAAGGCGACCGATTTGACGCTCACGATTTTTTAGATAAGGCTCTAGAAAATGGAGCGAAGGTTCTGGTGGTTTCACGAGTTCCAGACACTCTAACAGATGATCAGCTAAGTGGAGTAGTTATAGTAAAGGTGGGAGATACTCTTACTGCACTGCAACAATTCGCCGCTTGGTATCGTAAAGATTTAGACATCACTGTAATTGGCATAACAGGATCTAATGGTAAGACTTCTACCAAGGATTTTGCTAAGTCTGTGTTGGCTGTGAAATATAACATCACAGCGACTGTCGGTAATTTAAATAACCACATTGGGCTTCCGCTAAGTGTTCTGGCTACTGAGCCTGAGCACGAAGTCTGTATCTGGGAAATGGGAATGAACCATCCAGGTGAGATTGCTCCATTGTGTGTGATCGCTCATCCAGATATTGGAATTATCACTAACGTAGGGACTGCTCACATTGAACACATGGGTAACGTGGAAGCGATTGCAGAGGAGAAAGGCGAACTTTCAAAAAGTCTGCCTGAATCAGGGACATTTATCGTATCCGCAGCATGTGACTACATTGAGTATTTCTCACAACGCACTCAAGCTAAAACGCTGATCGTAGGAAATGGTAGAGGCACTGTTAGAGCTGACAATTTAATCATGAGTCCTAGTGGATCTAAGTTTGATCTGATCGTGGCTGACCAAGCGCCAGTGACTGTGAATCTACCAGTGGTCGGAAGACACATGGTGGCTAATGCGCTACTCGCGGCAGGAGCTGGATATACTTTAGACATGACGGCTGAGGAAATAGCTCAAGGTCTGAATAGTTCTGAGCTGACTAGTGGTCGTTTAAGATGTTTTGAGTCTGAAGGGGTGACAATCTTCGATGATACTTATAATGCGAATCCAGAGTCAATGGCTGCTGCGATAGATACTCTAACAGAGATCAATGAGGCAGGCTTAGAGATAGGGGAACGCTATGTGGTATTAGGTCAAATGGCCGAGCAGGGAATTCATGCTGAGCAGGCACACAGAGATGTAGGCAAGCTAGCTGCTAGAAGAGGATTGCACGTAGTAAGTGTAGGGGGAGAAGCAAAAGGAATCCATGAAGGCGCTGTAGAAGGTGGCGCTGATAGTCATCATTTCGAGACCACTGAAGAGGCGGCCGAGTGGCTAAAAAACGTCTGTAAGTCGGGCGATGTAGTTTTATTTAAAGGAAGCCGTGCAGCTGGCATGGAGCGAGTAATGAACCAAGTATTTTCAAACTAAAAAACATGTTATATCTAATTTATCAATGGTGGCACGAAGCTAGTCAGTCAGGCGCTTCATGGGCAGAAACGTTTAGCTTTCTACGTATCTTCGAATCCATCACTGTGCGAGCTGCGATTGGTTGCCTATTAGCGTTCGGGCTTTCTATCAAACTGGGTCCATGGGTGATCCGTAAATTAATTTCGCTTAAAGTAGGTCAGCCAATCCGCACCGCTGACGAAGTGCATAAACTAGCTGAGCTGCATGGAGCAAAAGCTGGCACACCGACTATGGGTGGAGTCATGATTATCATGACGGTGCTTATCTCAGTGATTCTGTGTGGTAAACTTACGAATCCATTCTTACTCGTGACTACAGCTGTGATGTTAGGTTTAGGTGCTCTTGGTTTCCTGGATGACTACACGAAGGTCAAAAAGAAGAATTCTGAGGGTGTGAGTTCACGATTTAAGCTAGCTTGGCAGGCAGTTGTCGCTGCTGGAGCTGCTATTTTCCTCTTCTTCAGTCCGAATGTTTCTGAGAACTCTACCTTGGTAGTAGATAAGATGGAGCAGGGAACTAAAGTGGAAGCTGAGCATAAGCAAACTGGCTACTGGGTTAAAGAAAACCAGCAGGTGCGTGAGATGAAGATCAGTGAGATCGGATTCCCATTGTTCAGAGAGACTCTGTTCGATTTATCTTACTTAGCGATTCCATTTTTCATCATCATCATCATCGGAGCATCGAATGCTGTGAACCTAACAGATGGACTGGATGGTCTTGCTACAGGCTGCACCATTACGACTTGTCTGGCCTATGGTATTATTGCATACGTGGCTGGTAATGCAGTGGTTGGTCTTGAGTATCTTCACATGCCATTCAACCCACAACTCGGTGAGTTAACAGTATTCATTCTTTCTATGGTAGGTGCCGCATTCGGTTTCCTATGGTTCAACTGTCACCCAGCGAAGATGTTCATGGGCGATACTGGATCTCTGGCTATCGGTGGAAGCATCGGAACCATGGCTATCTGCACTAAGCAGGAAATCCTGTTGGTAGTAATCGGGTTTGTATTCGTAATGGAGGCGATGTCAGTGATTCTACAGGTCGGAAGTTTCAAGCTAAGAGGCAAGCGCATCTTTGCGATGGCTCCTATTCACCACCATTTCGAACTCAGAGGATGGCATGAAAGTCAGGTCATCATCAGATTCTGGATCATCTCTATTATCAGTGCATTGATCGGTCTCGTATTCTTAAAAATCGTATAACATGTTAGAAGGCAAAATAGTTCACATCCTAGGAGCTGGCAGAAGCGGTAAAGCTGCTGCTCAGCTTGCTGTGTCTAAAGGTGCGATCGTTACTGTATTCGATACTACGGCAGAGGATAAGTTTCCTAGTATGCCTGAGGGGGTGAAATGTCATCCTTCAGCTAGCATCGAGGTAGGTAAAGCATCTCAGTGTGATCTACTGGTGATTTCTCCGGGGATCGATACCTATGGTGATTACGTAGCAGCATTTTCTGAAAATGCGGGCGAACTGATCGGTGAGACTGAGCTAGCTTATAGGTTTTATACTGGAAAAATCATCGCTATCACGGGAACCAATGGCAAGACGACTACGACGGAACTGGTGCAGTGCATCATGTCTAAGTCTGGTGTCAGCTGTGTGGCTTGTGGTAACTACGGAGTGCCGCTTAGTGAAGTGGTGATGATGGATGAAGTTCCAGATTCTATTGCTCTAGAGCTTAGCTCGTTCCAGCTAGAGACGGTCAAGGAACTGAAAGCTGATGTTGCTGTCTGGCTGAACTTTGATGCAGATCACATGGATCGCTACTCTTGTATCGAGGACTATAAGAAGGCGAAGCTAAGGATTTTTGAAACACAAACTAGCGCTGAGACTGCCTTAGTGAGACTCGGTGAAGATGTAGGAGAGATTGCTGCGAAGCGTCTTACATTTAGCACGGAGTCAGATGCTGGAGACTTTAGTTATTCTGATGGTTGGATTATTTACAGAGATGAGAACTTGTTAGATCTTAGTAACACAAGATTAAGAGGGCTACATAATGTAGAGAACGCGATGGCAGCTATAGGCGCATGCATGGAACTCGGTATCACCGTAGAGCAGGCTGCTGAGGCTTTAGTCGGATTCGCCCCGCCGATGCACCGCTGCGAGCTGATTAGAACTCTTGATGGAGTAGAGTATCTGAATGATAGCAAGGCAACAAATTTACATGCACTAGACAGCGCTCTACGTAGCCAATCTAGACCAATTATTCTGATCGCAGGCGGAAAAGAAAAAGGATTGAATTATTCAGCCCTTATTCCACGTCTTAAAGATTGTGTGAAGCATGCGGTTGTGTTCGGAGAGATTTCTTCTGAGCTGAAATCAGTATTTTCACAAGCAGTAGAGACGGAGTCTGTAGAGAATATAGAACAAGCAGTCCAGGCAGCGAATGCAAAAGCGCAGCATGGAGATGTGGTTTTACTTTCCCCAGGGACATCTTCTTTTGACCAATTTAAAGGCTATGAACACCGAGGCGATGTCTTCCGAGAGATCGTGCTGAAGTTAAGATAGCCACAGCAATTTTACCAGTAAGCATCCAACCAACAACAAACCAAACTGACCAATGAGAGACAATAAATTACAAACAAAAAGACAGGCCAAGACAGGCTTCCGTGCGCTCTATGCTCGGACAGTTAAGAAAAGACAACATGCTGCCACCGCTGCTTCTGCTAATGAGCTAGACGGTGATGTGCCAAGCGTGGGAATCGGCAGAGCGCTGACTGTGATACTCGTTCTACACATCGTAGCGATCGCCGCTATCTGGGTAGGTATCAACTGGCAGGGCAGCGATAACAGCGCTAGTAACTCTGCAATTACAAGTCTTGATGATAAAGAAAGTGATAAGCCAAAGCTAGCTATAGCTCCTCCTATAGATGAGAATGTAGGAAGACTGACACGTGACAGACCAGCTTCATATGGCACACCAAACAGATCTAACAATAACGGAACTCAAGCATCTAACAACAATCAGAGTAATGGTATGGTGAGTGATCGTCCTGATCTAGGGCTCAACAATGCTCAGCCAGCTCGCCAACCAAGAGTGATCAAGCCAAGACGTAATCCGAATCTTGCTGCAGCGCCTGCTGTTGTTAGAACGAAGAAGTATGTGATTGCTGCAGGTGACTCTATTTACAGAATCGCTCTCAAGAACAACGTCAAGCAAGCTGAAGTGATGGCTGTGAATCCTGGTCTTGTGGCTAGAAAGATTCAGCCAGGACAAGTGATCTTGGTTCCTATCAAGTAAGACTCTGTTAGAATTTAAGTAGTTTTTCCTATGGGTAAGAGTAACGCAATTATCATCTGTATCGGCACCGCAGCTCTCGTGGTGTTAGGTCTAGTGATGCTTGCTTCTACCAGTGTCTGGGTGTCAGACGGGGGAGAGTATGAGTATCTTAAGAAGCAGTTCGTGTGGACGATTTTAGGTGTGGTCAGCGCCAGTTGTCTCGCCTACATGGACTATCGCATTCTTAAGAAATGGGCTAAGCCTATTTTTATCATCTCAGCTATTTTACTTATCTGCTGTTACGTCCCAGGGATTAAGCACACCGTGAATGGTGAGGCTCGTTGGATTAAGTTACCAGCGATTGGTCAGTTCCAGCCGTCAGAAATGGCGAAGTTAGGAACGATTATTGCATTAGCTGCTTGGCTAGCGCATTTTCAATCAGAGACCAGAAGCTTTAAAAGAGGTTTTCTTATACCTGGTATCATTTTAGCTACTCCAGTTTTACTCATCTTCTTCGAGACAGATATGGGGACGGCTACTGGTTTAGGTGCCGCTGGACTTTGTGTCCTCTATGTTGCTGGTTCTCGTTTGAGATTTCTTGTTCCTAGTGTCTTAGCTGCTTTAGGAGCCTTTGTGTTCCTAGTGATCAGTAATGAAAACCGATACAATCGTATCATGGCATTCATGGATCTTGAGGAACATAAACTAGGATTTGGTCTTCAACAGTTCCGTGGATTACTGGCCTTTATGAATGGCGGAGTCGATGGAGTAGGGCTAGGAAATGGTGCTGAAAAACATGGTTACTTACCATTCGCTCATACAGACTTTATTTTCCCAATCGTAGGTGAAGAGCTGGGCCTCTGGTTCACTCTGGGCACTGTGTTTTGTTTCGTGCTGATCGCTGTTTACGGCATCGGTGTGGCGATCAATGCGGGAGATGCCTTTGGCCGTCTACTCGCTATCGGGATAACATGCGCCATCGTTATTCCTGCAATGATGAATGTCGGTGTAACCACTGCATTACTTCCGAATACTGGCTTACCGCTTCCCTTTGTAAGCTATGGAGGAACGAACCTCGTGTTCACTCTAGCAGGTATTGGCTTGCTAGTGAGTGTTCACCGCAAGGGCTCATTTAATGATGACCAAGCGGAGAACTTCACAGATAAAGAACGGACAATCCGCATCTAAATCTGTGATTGTTAGATAACTAGTTATTAGTGGTCGTGGCCTTCGTGGTCACCATGGTCGTGACCTTTGTGGTCTTTTTTATCACCGTGATCGTGTCCTTTGTGATCATCTTTGTCATGGTCATGTCCTTCATGGTCATCATGATCCTCTTTGTCACCGTGGTCGTGACCTTTATGATCACCTTTTTCGTCATGATCGTGATCATGGTTGTGGCATGTGCAGGCGAGCTTCTTCTGGCCACATTTAGTGCATTTTCCAGCTTCTACTCGGACAGCCTCTACATGTCTGTCTTCACCGTTCTTGATGCTAACACTGACGTCAGCAGGGAGCTTGTCTGTGAGAACTACTGTCTCGTAGGTAGATCCTGATTTTGTGACTTCTACCGGCTCTTCATTGACGAGGATGCCTACTTTAGTGCCTTCAGGGACGTCATTTGAGAATGTTAGTTTGAGAGTTCCCTGAGCAGTGAGATCTAGCTCAGCTAGTTCCTTGATCATGCGTCCGCCGTTAGGTCCGACTACGACACCACACTTAGAATGGTCATCATGGTCATCATGGTCGTCATGGTCGTCACCGTGTTTGTGAGCAGTGTCTTCATCGTGATCATGTCCAGCGTGGCTGCTGTGGTCGTGACCGTCGTGGTCATCATGATCGTGGGCTTTATCCTTATCACCGCATGAGGCACAGAGTGCGAATACGCTGAAAGACGATAGTTTGAGTATGTTTGTTAGTTTCATTATGTTTTCGTTTGTTTATGATTAAAGATTTAACTTACGTTTGAGTGCTTTGTCACACGCTTTTCTTCCGAATAGGTAAAATACTGCAGGAGTGATGATAAGTCCAAGAATAGTGCTGGAAATGAGTCCACCTGTGATCGCAATAGCGACTGGGCTAAGGATTTCCTTACCTGACTGACCATTGGCTAATACTAGCGGGATCAGAGCAATGCCTGCTGAGAACGCAGTCATGAGAACTGGTAAGAGTCGCTCCTGAGTGCCTCGGATAATGAGCTCCTTGCCGAACTTCATTCCTTCATCTTTCATCAGCATAAAGTAGTGCGAGATGAGCATAATAGAGTTTCTAGCAGAGATACCAGCCACTGCGATGAATCCTACTAGTGATGCGATCGATATCGGGATATCCATATACCAAGTGTAGAGAACAGCTCCGATGAGTGAAAGCGGAATATCTGTGATCACCTGAAGCACGAAATTTACAGAGCCAAAGTAGCTGAACAGGAGAACCGAGATGATTACTAGGACTCCGATAGACCATGTAGCGATTTTACTAGAAGCCTCTTGTTGTGCGATGTATTCACCTTCGATCTCTATGAGCTCGGCAGGGTAGGCCGCTTTGATTTTTCTTTCTAGTTCACCTACTACTTTAGGTAAATCTCGGATGGTAGGGTTGACACTGACCACGAAGGTTCGTTCGTTGTTTTCACGGTTGATTGCATTTGGTCCCTTGGCTTGAATTACATCAGCTACTTGGTAGAGCTGGATCTGCTTGCCATTTTTTGTAGCGATGTAGAGGTTGCGTATTTTCTCTTCTGACTGACGGATGTCCTCTGATAGTCGAGATACAACACTGATGACTCTCTCTCCTTCATAGATCTCGGCTAGTTTGGCTCCATTGAGTAGGTTGTGAACCTGATGATTGAAGGCATCTGGAGTGATGTTGTAGACTTCACCTCGGTCATGATTAAAGCGAATTTGAAGCTGTGGGATGGCTGCTTGCTGAGCTATCTGGGCATCTTCTAGACCTGGGATAGATAGACAGATGTCTTGAATACCGATGCCGATCTGTCTGAGTTCATCAAGGTCTGGGCCAGAGATTTTTACCGCTACTTTCGCCGGGACTCCTGATAGCATGTGGCCGATACGGTCTGTCAATGGGCCACTGACTACGGAGAATGTGCCAACCAGGCTTTTCATATGAGTTTTGATATCGTTAACGATCTCTTCACGGCCGCGGTCGCTTTCATGATCAAATTCAATATCGAATTCGACTGTGGAAACTGGCACAACGTGGTCACCGTTCTCGGCTCTTCCTGCTCGGTGACCTACCGTTTTGACTCCATCGATATCGACTAACATTTTATCAACTGAGAGAGCTAGCTTATGGGTGACTTCTAGTGAAGTTCCAGGCGCAGCAGTCATGGCTACGATGAGAGTTTCTTCTTTAAAGTTCGGCAAAAACTCTTTCGGCATTTTCATGAAAATAAGTGTGCAGAAGGTGAGTAAGACGAGTCCTAGTCCGACGCTTAAAGTAGGGAAACGTAGAGCAGCTTTCATGAAGGTAAGTTCTAACACTTTCTTCAGACTACCGATGACGATGCCATCTTTATGCTCCATGTTTTCTCTAGGCTTGAGGAATAGAGAACAGAGAACTGGAATCACTGTGAGAGATACAATGAAGGATGCGATCATGCTAGTAATCGTAGCAATCGCTATCGGGGTAAACAGTCTGCCCTCAACTCCGGAAAGTGCGAGGAGTGGGACGAATACTAGAACGATGAAAATCGTCGCATAGAGGATCGAGTTTCTGACTTCACCTGAAGCTTTAGAGATGACTCCTAGACGTGGTTTAGGCTTATCGAGACTAGCGTTTTCTTTGAGCCTGCGTAGGACGTTTTCTACATCCACGATGGCGTCATCCACCACGATGCCGATGGCAACAGCGAGTCCACCCAGAGTCATGGAGTTCACACTGATATCCATGAGTGTGAAAATGATAATCGTTACTGCGAACGAAAGTGGGATCGCTGATAGTGTGATCAGCGTAGTGACTAAAGAAGTAAGTGGACTACGTAAGCTGAAGAGGAAGATAAATAAGACAATAACTACCATCACTGAACCTTCCCAAATAGCTTCGACGAGGTTGTCCATCGCAGCATTGATGAAGGTGGCTTGACGGAATAGGGAAGTGAGTTTGATATCATTACCTTCTGCTTTGTTTTGAGACGCCATAGTCTCCAGAACTTTTTCTATCTTCTTAGTGAGATCTCTTGTGTCGACATTTGGTGATTTGACTACGCTGAGAATGACACCTGCTTGGCCGTTGACACCTGCGTCACCACGCTGGGGTTGGACCTCCCAGCTGACTTCAGCTACGTCGCCAATGGTGAATGTGCGGTTGCCTACTTGCTTCACAGAAGTCTGTTTTATCTTCTCCAGATCAGTAGTCATGGAGAGGACACGGATCATTTGTTCACGTGAGCGATTGGTAATGTATCCACCTGTAGTGTTACTTCCTACCTCGGAGGCTGCTTGGTTTATCTCTTCAGCAGAGATCCCATAAGCGAGCATTTTCTCAGGAGAAATCTTGATTTGCACCTGCTGGACACCACCACCCATAGAGAGCGACTCAGCCACTCCGGGGATTTTCATGATCTGTTTTCTGAGAGTCCAGTCTGCGTAGGTGCGCAGCTCTGAAGGTGTCACTGTGTCGTTAGGTGAAGTGATGCCGATGAGCATGACCTCGCCCATGAGTGAGGCAACTGGTGTTAGCTGAGCAGTGACTCCATCATCCAGATCCACTTCACTGAGTCGTTCTTGGACGAACTGACGAGCACGGTAAATGTCGGTGCCCCAGTCGAATTCTACGTATACGAGTGAGAGACCAACATCAGTTTTTGACTGGAGTCGGGTGACACCTTGGATTCCATTGACTGCTTTCTCGATAGGGATGGTGACGTAGTTTTCTACCTCTTCAGGTGCCTTACCTGGGACCTCGGTCATGATAGTGACACGAGGTTTGGTAAGGTCTGGCAGCACCTCTACAGGAAGTTCCTGAGATTGGTAAGCGCCTACTATCAAGACAGCCAGCGCTATAGTCAGAACGATGAGTCTGTTCTTAAGGGCTTTGTTAATAAAAAAGTTTAACATGGTTTCAGTAATGGTGAGTGATTAGCTGATATCATTTTTACGAAAGATCGTGAAAATGAGGAGTAGGAGTAGAATTCCATTAGTAGCGTAGAGGAGAATGCGTTCTGTGCTGGAAGCTCCTTGTTCCGCTGATCCATCAGCACCACCTGCTGCCTTTTGGTCTCCAGTTATTTCAGAGCCGTCAGGATTATGCTTGTGGCCGTGCGCTTCATCGAGCGCTTTGACTAGTGAGCCCTTGTCCTGTGTGGTGTGAGAAAGTAAGTATCCTCCGTTCGTCACAACTACGTCGTGAAGGTTAAGTTCTTTATTTTGCAGGATGATTTCGACACGATCACGGTTAGTTTGACCGATGACTACAGGCACTTTTTTATAAGCATACTTGAGATCGAAGTAGCGTTTGAAGATATGCGCATTGAGCTTATCTCCTTGGATGGCTGACTTTGGAACCGAGAATACTTTCTCACGGGTGCTGATCACGATGTTGAATTCGGTCAGCATGTTAGGGCGGATCTTTAAGTCTGGATTGTCGATGAGGAAGATCGCTTTGATGGTTCCTGCATCAGCGTCTGCCTCAGTTCCGAAACGGATCAGTTTGCCTTTGAATATTGTCTCACCAATCGAGAAGATCTTAATGTAAGCGGTCTGACCGAGCTTGATCTGAGCTGCTTTACTTTCTGGAATGTCGGCGACTGCCCAGACTTTGCTGATGTCGATAATGTCCATGAGTTCTTCTGATGGCTCTACTGGCTCACCGAGTGTGGTGTGGCTCTTGAATACCATGCCAGAGCTAGTGGCTTTGACTGGAATGATTGGTGGTGGAGATCCTGGCTGACGGCTTTCTACTTTGAGGATAGTTTCACCTTCTTTGACGAGATCGCCAACGATGGGAGGAGTGCTGATGACTCTGCCAGCGATGCGTGAACTGATCACGGTGCGGTTGGCTGGGATCGATTGAATTCTACCGATGGTGAATAGCGTGGTATCAAAGTTCGAGATCTGGGGTTCTTCGACTTCGATGCCTGCATTCTTTTTCTTGATGGCATCTAGCAGGACGACATCTTTAGGTAGTTTCTCTTCTTTCTGAGCACTAGCTGTTAGAGCACCTAGAGCTAGGAATGAGGTGGTGATAATTGAAATGATTTTCATAATGTATGGAGATTAAAAGGCTGAATTAGGAGTTCCCAGAGCGGCGAAGTATTTGACGCGTGCTTGGTGGAATTTGAGTTCGTTGTCGATGAGCTGGGATCTTAGCTGGATCGCTTGGCTTTTTGATTTAAGTAATGATGTGAAATCGCCTTGGCCATTTCGGTAGGCTGTGTCGAGATCGTCTGAGGTTTTCTCTGCTAATGGGAGAAGGTCTGAGTTGATCGCTGCATTCTGGTTGAGCCAGTTTTGCATTGCTTGACGCTGGCTTGCGACTTGGAGACGGATCTCAGCAGCTAGTTGCTTTTTCTCTAACAATACTCTCTGAGTTTTCGCAGTGGCGCTCTGGATGTTGCCTTCGTTTTTATTATAGAAGGGGAGCGGGATCGTGAGACCCATGCCGATGCTGCCTTCGGTTTCTAGACCATCGGGTGCATCTTCTTCTCTGGCGAGGCCACCGCTGAAGGACATTTCTACATCATCGTAGCGCTTTGATTTCTCTAACAAAATGCTGCTTTTCGAGTGGTTGATCTCTAGTCCTTTCGCACGATAATCTGCTCGGTTGTTGAGAGCCAGTGAGCGAGATGGAATGCTAGTGGAAGGTAGGTTGCCGCTGACATTGAGTGGGCTGCCGGCACTTAGTCCGAGATACTTTTTTAGATTAAGGGTGAGGATTTTCTTCTCTGAACTGAGTTGTTGCTTGCTGATCTTTAGTGACTGAATTTCTAAGCGAGTCTGTGCTGCATCGAGTGCTGAGAGTTCGCCTCGCTTGGCTGCTTCATCGATAAATTGATTGATCTTAGATAGCGACTCGATCTGTTTGTTGAGGTTCGATTGCTTCTTCTCAATATGGAGAATTTCCACAGCGACGAGCTGAGCTGCTGAGATGAGTGATTGCTCAGCGACCTTGATCTCTTGCTGAGCGATACGTAGTTCCTGAGTAGTGACACGCTTCTCTAGGCTGAGTCTGTTAGTGATGGGGAATCTCTGTGAGAATGAGACTTCCAGCCCACCTTCAGAGCTAGGAATGCTCTTGCTGATTCCTATTCCTAAGCTTGGATTGTCGAGTCTGCCTGACTGGACGATGCGTCCTTGAGCTTCGGCTATTCTGAGCTTCGCTGTTCGGAGCTGTGGATTATTCTTAGCGACTCGTCTAGCGAGTGAGCTGATATTGAGCGAGCTACTTTTGTTGACGGCACCTAGCGAGGTGCTAAATGATGGTAGATCCTTGGCGTCATCGATGACGATACGTGGCTTGATTTTATGCGCACATGAGGCACTGAGCAAGGTAAGCGAGCACAGGGCGGGTAGTTTGAGATGTTGAATTGTTTTATAAAATGATTGGTGTGTTATCATAACGAATAGAAGTGTTAGAATAAAAAATGATTTCTGAATGAACACGAAGATAGTGTGCTCGAAAACGGGTGGAATTGCAGATCGGACAAGGTGATCTGGCTAACGAAAGTAAGTTCTAGAGAAGGTAGATCCCTAGATGAATAGCGACAAAGCTGCTAGATGTATGGGTAACATGTGGAGCAAACTGAGGTGGTGGGGGAGCTGTGGAGGGATTGCCTATCTTAGAAAGATTGAGGCTGTAATCACAGAAAGCGAAGTTAAAATTGGGTAGTGACTGAATCACTTCTAGCTCTTTACGGTGATCTACTGAGTAGTCAGCGATGATGAATTTAGTAGTGGGATCTGACTGACAATGACAAGGTGGCTGCGGAAGTGGGCTGACTATTTCACAGACTGTGGAATCAACAGTTTGCGTCTGAACTGGAGTGGGAGCTGGAGCTGATTTCTCATGAGAGTGATGACTACATCCACAACCATGGTGAGATTTTTTAGCTTTAGTTTTAGGATGGCTAGTAGAGTGAGGATTTAGCTCAGACGAAACACTAGACTGGCAGTCACCACGGTGCATGACTGTGCCCATACTCAGGATGATCTGAGAGAGAATAGCTATGCTACATAGGACGCTGGCGGTGAGTTTCATCGGTTAAATTTGCTTGGTATCTGGATGTAAGAGTGAACTAGAGACTTTTTATTCTCCAAGAGCACCATCGTTGGCCTTCTTTGTATTCGTCACACTCTCCCCAGTTCTTGGCGAGGTAAAGCCATTGCTTCTGCGCTTGCTCGAAATACTGCTTTGCTACTTTCTTCTGATTAGTGCTGTAGGCTTGATGTCCAATGTCTCCATAGATGATCGCGATCATTCTACGAGCTGAGGCTTCACGCTTTCCAGCACCTTTCTGCACTAATTCTACTAAATACTTTACCGCTGTCTGTCCATCTAAAATAGCATCATTAGGTTTGATGCGCATTGAGGATTTCACCCAATAGAGTGAGGCTAATCTGTAGTCAGCTTCATGATTGTTAGGCTCAGATTCTTTGAAGTTCTTCACTCTGTTGATTGCTCCGTCGATGATCTTAATCGCTTTGGTGCGTTCGCCGTGATCCCAGTGGATGAATGCTTGGATACCATCGATGGATGCTGCTACGAGAACATCGCTACCACCTTTTTTCTCAGCAGCTCTAGCTTGATCTAACACTTTGGAAGCTTTGTATTGCTCACCATCACGGAGTAACTGTTCCGCTTCTAGTGTCTTGAGCTCAGCATAGAGAAGGTGAGGTTTTTCGATCTTAGGGTTCTTCTCGATGAGCTTGTTGATCTGGCTGTAGGCTTTCTTGCGCAGAGCATCAGCCTGTCCAGCACTAGTGCCACCTTCGCTAAGCATGGCGCCATCGAGACATGCCTGAATAAATGCGGTGTGAAGCTTCGTGTTAGTCGGGACCGCTGTGATGATTGTGGACAGCTTTTCACTTGCTGCGATATAGTTTTTGAGCGCTACATCTGGATCGTTAGAGGCTGCGATGTTCGCTTCTAATAGGTGCATCATCGCTAGATAGTATTCTTTCTGCTCAGGGCGTTTAGGATCCTCTGCTATCTTCTCAGTGGAAGCACGAGCACTGGCTAAGTATTTTTTAGCCTCTTCTAGTTTCCCCGCCTTGGCAAACTGGGTAGCGACACTGAACCAGACGTGAGCTTCGATTTTAGGTCGCTCGGCTTCCATTTCTGCTGCCTTCCAGTCGATCTTTTCAAAATTGATACGACCAATGATACCTAAGCCACTATAGGCTTGAGCTAGTCTGATGCGTAGCTTAGCGATCTCGGGAGCCATTTCTGGATAGGGAGCAAGCTTCTGGCAGAGTTCTTCCCACTTTTCACAGATAGTCACTGTTCGAGCTGAATGATTTTCCATGTCGTTGAGCACATGGCTGTTGCTCTGCCACTTCATCGCATAGATGTCTTGGGAGATGGCTAGAGCGTCTTTGAGTGGAGTGCGCCAGCGAGTTTCAGCCTGGAGTCGTTGAGCATTGAGCTTTTCAACTTCTGTCTTCAGAGCGGCAATAGTCTCATCCTTAGTCTGAACCTTATTTGCGAGTTCACTGGTGGCAGACTTGTAGTTCTTATCAAATTTTTCAGCTGAATCAGATAGCTCTGTCTCTGTAATGCCTAATCGTTGGTTCAGTTCAGTGATTTTCTTTTCCGCCTGCTGCACCTTTGCTGCAGACTCAGATTGCTCACTTTCTGCACCTAACCATAGCAGTGCAAATACAATAGCTGCGATGATGCCAAGCACGCAGCACACATCCCAAGCAATCGCTTTGATGTTAAGGCGTTCATCTATTGAAATTTCTTCACTCATTGGCCTTAACCTATATATCAATTCCAGCAAATTTCCAACTAGTTTCCCATTGCTTAACTTAGGTTAAGTAGTTTCCCTGTAGGGGGAGTTTTGAACGTTGAATAGTGAATGTTGAATTAGTAGCTCCATCGTCCACCTATTCGTCAAAATTACTGTAGATTCGTGGTTGAAAAACATTAGTCCATAGTTTCCACAGTTGCCAGTTTCATCTAGTAGGTTCCGTGCTTTCCGTGCTTTTCCGTGGTTGAAAAAATCCATCAACCCAAGCTCCATCGTCCACCAAAATTCTGTTACATTCTGTTAATTCTGTCTAAAAAATCAGCGAGTAAAACCGTCTTCAAAAAGGTATTAAAGCTGAGGCATGATAAGATGAGCACCAAGACGATTATGAATGTCTTTAAGTTTCATCTTAGCATCCTTCACTGACATTTTCTTACACTGCTTGAGGTCGTTGTTGAACATGCGTCTTTGGAATAGAGCACAGTCTTTACTCAGAATGTGAATGTTCGCCTCGTCATTAATAAAATAAGTGCGGTCATCAAAGTTTCCAGATCCTGCGATGGTGAGGTAGTCGTCTATCACCATCAGCTTAGAATGCATCATGGAAGTCTGGTATTCGTAGTATTCTACTCCTGCTATCATCAGCTCTGGCCAATAGATCTTAGACGCTTCACGGAGGATTTTTGAATCGATCGGGTCGCCTGGGACAATGACTTTGATTTTGACTCCACGAGCACAGGCTCGCTTGATGGCATCACGTAGCTGAGTATTGGGAGCGAAATATGCGTGCTCAATAAGAATGGATTTCTTAGCTGCATCGATAGCCAGCAGATAGGATGCTCCGAGTGTGTCGCCACGTTCTCTAGGAGCGCCCATAGTGACTTGGACGTCCATGTTTCCAGTGTTGCTGAGTTTAGGGAAGTAGTCGTTGCCACTGAGCTCCTGCTTGCTGACTTCTTTCCAGTTATTGGCGAAAGTATGCTGCATATCTGTGACGGATTTTCCTGTGACTTTATACATGATGTCACGCCACTCACTAGAGTCTCTAGCATTTCCCATCCAGGCATTGGCATAGCCAGCACCACCGATGAAGCCAACTTTTCCGTCTACTATGAGGAGTTTTCTGTGATCTCGATTGTTAGAATAGTGCAGACGTAGGTAGTTCATCTTGCGATACCATTTTAACTCAACGCCAGAGTTTACGAGAATGTCAGTGCAGACTTTACCTAGCTTTCTGGAGCCTACGCCGTCGAGGATAACGTGGACTTTGACACCATTTCTAGCTCTCTCAGCGAGTGCCTTGCAGAAGTAGTAGGTCTCTGTGCCGCTGACCATAGCGAAGGTCTCGAAGGTGATGGTCTTCTTAGCATTTCTAACCGCATCACGCATAGATGGGAAAAAAGCATCGCCATTTGGTAAGGTGGTGACGTGACTGTTAGAGTGCCATTGAGCCTTAGCTACGGTGGCTAGTTTAGATTTAAAATCAGCAGAGCGGACACTCGGAGCTGGTTGGTTACGCAAGGCTGCTGGGTGATAGGCACTATTCTCTAACTTGGCACATTGGCAAAGTCCAAAGATGAACAGAAGGGCTAGAATAAAGGAACAGTGACGCATGGTGGTTTTCAGGAAGTAGTAACTAGTAGTGTGACTTAGACTGAAATAGCTTGTTTCGCAAGCCATTCACGATATTTTCCAAAGCAGACTATGAACCACGTAGAGTTAGATAAAAAGCATTGTTGGCACCCATTCACAAGACAGGATCTGTGGACCGATGATGCGCATGAACCGCTGATGATAGAGAGAGGTGAGGGCGCTTGGCTTTACGATTCTGAAGGCAATGGCTACATAGATGGCAATGCTTCTATCTGGACAAATATCCATGGGCACCAGCATCCTCACATCACGGGAGCGATCAAAGCCCAGCTGGATACGATTGCTCACAGTTCCTATCTCGGATTTGGTCATGGCTTGGCCTCTGAGCTGGCGGGAAAATTAGTAAGTTTCTTCCCAGAGACAGATCTGCAGCGAGTCTTCTATAGCGATGACGGATCGACTGCGGTGGAGTGTGCGATGAAAATGGCGCTGCAATATAGACTACAGAATGGCGAGCCAGATAGAGTAGAATTCGTAGCCTTCGCCGATGGTTATCATGGCGATACTCTCGGAGCGGCATCGCTCGGAGGAGTGGAGGCATTCTTTTCACGTTTCAGGAAGTTCGGCATCACTGTGCATTTTGTTAGAAATTTAGCAGAGCTGGCTGACTTAGCTCATCCGGAGAGAATAGCTGGAGTGATCATAGAGCCACTGGTGCAAGGAGTGAATCAGATCCACGTCTGGCCAAGTGGAATGCTAGCTGAGCTCAGAGCCTGGACGACAGAGCAGGGGATTCACCTGATTCTGGATGAAGTAATGACTGGCTTTGGCAGAACAGGAACGATGTTCGCCTGCCAACAAGAAGAAGTAGTGCCAGATTTCCTCTGCCTAGCCAAAGGTCTAACAGGTGGCTATCTACCAATGGCGGCTACTCTAGTCACGGAAACAATTTATAATGGCTTCTTAGGAGGAGCGGAGAGAGCCTTCTACTATGGGCATAGCTACACGGCGAACCCACTAGGCTGCGCTGCGGCCTTAGCGAGTTTAGAAGTATTCGAGTCAGAACAGACACTCATCGGAGTCCAAGAAAAGGCAGCCTATCTAGCCTACAAGCTAAGCCACCTAGCTAATGAAAACCAAGCTGTCAAAGTAGTTCGACGCTGTGGACTAGTAGCTGGCGTAGAGCTGAAATCTGACAAATCAGGCCTAGGCGCTGAAGTCTGCCTCAAAGCCAGAAACTACCAACTCCTAACAAGACCGATCCACAACACCATCGTCATCATCCCTCCTCTTAGTATAACTAGGGATGAAATCGATATCATGGTAACAGCGATAGATCAGGCGATTTGTGAAGTCTGTTAGAGATGTTATTGGTCTTTGTTCTTATTTCGTTTACGTGGAGTCGCCCAGTGATCGGTGCTACTATCAACGAGGAAATCACCAGCAAGAGCTTCACGTCCAAGCAACATACGATGGATCATTCGCTTGCGACATGTGAGACTGACTAGAACTAGTTTCTCTACACCTCCCAGCTGGAGAGTAGTCTCTACAAACAAGCGATCATGGCCGTGACCTGTGCTGCTGCGGACGTGCTTGCGCTTTGCGATAGGCGCTTCAAGGGTGAGTTTGCGTTTTGACTTTCGTGAAAGTCGGACGGTGAAACGAACTCGATTGTTCGGGAGTTCTTCAATCTGCGAACAGTCAATAGCGCTACTACGAGCACCAGTGTCAGCCTTTGCTCGGAGTTCTAGATCCCATTCGGGTAGCTTAGCCCATTCTCTCCATCCTATAGTATTGAGTTGTTTCATAAGTCGTCATTTTCTTTGATTTCAAATTCGTTCTCATCTTCTTCGAGAGTATGTTCTACCACGGTAAAACTAGTAGCTAGATGATCTCGGACTTGGTTTTCTAGTGTGTCGTCTTCTATTTTATCAACGCTTTTTTCGAGTGATCGGAACTGCTTGCGGGTATTTGGTAAAGCGATGTGTAGAATCGGGTCTCCTGGTGAAACTGCTGGCATGGTCGTCATTCCTAGCACGATTCCATTATGTGGACTGATGATAGTCTCATGCTCCTTACCTAACAGACCTGTATTGGTAGCGAGGGCTTGGCCTTTTTCCACCGTTTCTCCTGGAGCTACGTGGAATTGTAAAAAACCTCCACTACCAGCTCTTACCCAGCTAGAACCCTGGACGATCATCTGATGAGGCGGAGTATCAGGGCGGAGAGCGTCTGACACATCGATCATGTCTAGCTCTGCCATGATGTGGGTGAGTCCTCGCTGGGTCATGTCTTGGACAGCTGGTTCGACCTTTAGGGCTTCTCCAGCTTCTAGAATGATTGTTGGGCATCCTGATTCACATGCTTCTCGTCGCAATGATCCTTCTGGACCATTACTGTTCATGATCACCTCTGTGCCAAATGCTTCGGCTAGTCGTTCGCAGTCAGGGTTACTCATATCTGTGCGAACATTAGGGAAATTAGTGCGACGAACAGCGGCTGTGTGTAAATCCACTAGATAGTCACATCGACCGACTACTTCCTTCATGATTAGATGGGCAAGCCGTCCTGTTAGGCTACCATTTTTATTGCCAGGGAATGTGCGGTTTAAATCTCGTCGATCAGGAGTGTAGCGACTATGGCGTTCGAATCCCATCATGTTGACAACTGGCACTAAAATCAATGAGCCACGTTTCAGCTCAAAAGGTGGATCCTGGATGAGGCTGCGGATGGCACCTGTGCCGTTAATTTCGTCTCCATGAACTGCGGCGGTGATGCCTAATACGGGGCCATCCTCTAGTCCTCGCCAAACCATGAGGGGTAGATGAACGCTTACGCCAGTGAAGCTTTCACCAACCTTTAGAAGGAGGCGCTTTCGCTCTCCGGGTTTTATTTCTTTACGAGCCCAGCTTCCGATGGGGCGCTTCTTACGTGGTGTGCTACTCATGAGTCTGAATTTTCGTCGTGAGTTGTTCCCTCTGTGACAGGGGTGGATGGGAGAGGCTTCAGCTTGCGACGTCGCCTTGGCCTGTTGGGGATCATAGATTTCATGTTCTCGATTTTTCCGTAGCAGAGTAGTGTATCATGAGCTTCGAGTATACGAGAGGATTTAGGGTTAGAGATAACAGAGTCGCCACGCTTCAGTGTTAGCACTACGACATCTTGTTCTCTTAGACCGGTTTGCGTAAGCGTCTGACCTACGAAGATGCTGCCGTCATGTATAGTGATGTCAGTCACTCCGTAACCGCGGCTGACTGTTAGCCTTTGTCTTAAGTCGATTTCTGGCATGTTGGCTTGGTCACTAATGAAATCAATCACCTCACTAGCGATATCAAGACCTGTAGCTCCTTCTATGCCTTCAAGCCCAGGTGATGAGTTGATCTCCATGATTTGAGGACCATTTTCACCTTCTAGCATATCCACTCCGCAGACCTTCAATCCCATAATCTGTGCCGCTCGCACAGCTGCCTTTTCATAGGCAGGCTCAAGATCGATTGCAGTTGCCACACCGCCACGGTGCACATTACTACGGAATTCTTGTCCTTGGGCTGTTCTACGAATAGCGCCGACAACTCGGTCATTGATTACAAACGCTCGCACATCTTTACCTTTGCTTTCAGCGACAAATTTTTGAATTAAAACGTTTTGATTAGCGCTGTGCAATGTCTCAATAATGGCTTTAGCAATTTCTGGTTTGTCGGCTAAAATTACTCCTACTCCCTGAGTCCCTTCGATTAATTTAATGATCACTGGTGTCCCTCCTACACGCTCGATAGCATCTGCAACATCGCTCTTATGGCTCACATAGGCCGTGCGTGGGATACCGATATCGTGACGTGATAGGATCTGTAGACTTCTTAACTTATCACGCGAGTTGCCTATGCCGCTCGCTGTGTTTGGGGTATAGACGTCCATCTGCTCAAACTGGCGCACCACTGTCGTTCCATAGCGAGTGATAGATGTTCCAATTCTAGGCAATATAGCATCAGGCACATGAATGGCCTTGCCCCTGTAGTAGAGGTCTGGCTCGCCTTCCTCCATGTCGATGGCAAACCGTAATGGGTCTTGAATGAGCACTTTATGCCCTTTGTTTTTAGCTGCTTCGACGAGACGTCGAGTGGAGTAGCAATGAGGCGCTCTCGAAAGTATAGTTAGATGCATAATGTTAGGAATGTGAATGAGCCATAAGGCAACCATAAAGTGAGATAAAGCATCGGCTAACACAAGATTTTTCTATTGACTTTAGTGGCAAGTGAAGACACTAGACGTAGTAGTTTAGATCTGATTTCTGATAAGCATGACGCCTTATATAAGCTCGATACCAAATCGAAGTGTATCAGTTGTAGTAACAAATATATGAGGTTCACAAGTAATAAACATACAGCTGAGACAACGAAAGCCATTCTTGGAGCTTTTCCTAGCTCTTTATCTGATGATGTTCACACAGTTCTAAAAATACTAGCTGTAGCGAAGCATGAAGTCAGCTTGGATACTCATTATTCATCCTATGTTCATGTTGAGAATATTGTCCTGCCATATCGAGTATACTTCCCTCCGATCTCACCGAAGAATATTCAGCATCTGACTATGCAACAACGAAGTCTAGTTGCTGCAATCATGACTCGTCACCATGACGGTTTTCAGAGGGAAATATGGATTTCTGAACTGTGTGCATATCCTGTAGACTGGGCAGTTCCCTTTATTGTTTATGCTCTGGGTGATTACGTGGTTGAAGTTCAACAAGCTATTGAACGTTCAATTAACACAAAATGGTTAGATTTATTTCACGATCATTTGGCTAAAAACGGAATTGAGTGTCGTTCTTTAAGTCAGAGAATATTGACCTATTGGACTGAATACTATCGAACTCATGATGTTAAGATGAAATGGCTAAAGGATTATCCAGGTTTTATAGCTGCTACTAAGTTAGGTGTTTGGGACAAGAATGTAGCGTGTAAACTACTACGAAGACAAAAGAGACGGTTTAGCAAGGAGACTGGAGTCAATTAGATGTCGACTAGTGACGAACAGGTTTAGTAGTATAGGTGATTGATCGGGATCTGCTCTAGGGGGGCGCATGAAATCTATTATGAAAACCTCAAAAAGAAAATGCTGGTGGCGATTCGCTAGCCTAGCGCTGGTTTTAGTCTTTGTTGTAGTCCTTTTTAAGGTGGAACGTATCGAAGAAGTCTGCGCAAAAACGGCTTCATCGATTCGATACGATCGCTATTTTTCAGTATTTACTACGGAAAAGAAGCTGACTAGATCGTGGATCGAAGTGAGTCTAACTGAAGAAGGGATAGTTCTTCCAGATCGAGACTGGAAGAAGACCGCTGGGGACACTTCGACATTCTTCAGTGCTACTAGGAGTCATGGATCAGCACCATTAATCTATGAACTCCGAACAATTGACCTTGAGTGGATGCATGAAACCTTTGGGTCAATCGAGACTCTGAAAATAGCTAAGATGATAGCCTTTGGTGATTCACTAGAGCAGAAGGCTGCGATTAAGATCATCAAATCACGGTGAGTAATAAGGATATCTATATAGAGCGAAGAAGGTAGTTGAAATAGCTTGGTCTATCTGGGACACTACTTCTGTTCTGCTTAATCTGATGCAATCCGACCAATCACATAGCACCGAGAAGAGTCCTCTCAAACGACAAAAAACCAGAGCAATTGTTTTTGCTGTGGGTGGGTTAATCATTTGTCTACCGATGTGGTGTTTTCTGGCTTACGCATGTTTCATGTCGGGGTGGGGTGATGGATCGACTGGAGATGCTATCAATAACCCTCTTTTGGCTGCAACCCTTTTAGCCTTACCATTTATTAGTTACTTTGTTTTTGGGGTTGTTGCATCGTTATCGTCTAAAATGAGCACTCGTTGTTTATCTGCAGTGATTGGACATGGAGGGATGTTGTATGTTCTTATACGTATAGTCTTAACGAATCTTCAAGGATCTCTGCCAGCTTTGATTGTTGTGATTATTCTTAGTATCTTCAGTTACTTTTGGGTGAAAGTATTGCGACCTGTATAAAGTTCACTTTCAGCGAACGCTGGGGTTGGTGGTGAGACCGGGGGATGCGTCGCATGGCTCCTTTCCCCCGTCTGATATAAATTTGGCCGTCAGCCAAAGGAGAAATGTGGGGTGGCTTGCGCAAGACCTATAGAGGGCTCGTAGAGGTAGGATGAGAGCCATTTTCCATCGTGCTAAGAAAACAGTTTAAAATCAGTGTAATCAGTGGGACCTCCTTATTGTCACATTGGATGTAGCGAGAGTCTCGACCGTGGCAGCTCTTAGACTGTGCTTTTTTGCTTTTTTTAATTTAGTCAAATCTGGAACGTTTATAGATAGCGAGAGGTTTGTTAGCTACTGGTTCTAGACTGTTTTTTTGATGAAACGCATTGGCGCTAGAGGACATTCGGAAGCGAGGTGATCTCAAGTTTCCATCGTGCTAAGAAAACAGTTTAAAATCAGTGTAATCAGTGGAACCTCTTTATTGTCACATTGGATGTAGCGAAACTCTCGACTGTGGCAGCTCTAAGATTGTTCTCTTTTGCTTCTATCAATTTAGTCAAATCTGGAACGTTTATAGAGATTGAGAGGTTTGTTAACTCCTGATTTCAGACTGATTGAAAACTGTTTTCTTTGTGCTCTGAAACTAGCTAATGTTGAGGATTTAAAGTAGGTGGTCATTTTACTCGAAATATTAGGATGATTTGGTTAGTAGTATAGGAATGAAGATTTTCATCACCATTGTATCTATTTTATGTTCATTGAGTTCGTTGTCGCAGGCTGTGGCGGCGAAGATAGATGGGGCTGAGATGTCTGCTAAGCTAAACAAGAAGCAAGAGGTTCAGGTTAAGGGCTGGAAGATTGTCGGGAACAAGCAGGCTCTAAAATTGTGGAAAGTGGGGGTGAAAGATGGCAAGGATGTGAATGCTTTGGCGATTGGGAGGGGTGTGATGTTAGAGACGAAGATGAGCCTCCCAGAATTGGTTGAGAAGGAACAAAAGATCAAAGGTGAATGGTTTGGGTTATTGAGTGTGGATGCATATTCAGTAAAGGGTAGCGCTTCTATAAAGCTGGAGCTGGTGGATAAAGAAGGTAAAAAACTCTATACGCAGAAATTTAGCACGAAACCTAGAGATGTGATGCCACGTGGCGCTATCGAAGGGCAGACTGAGAAGGGGATTAGATTGTTAGCTGCGCTGGATTCAACATTGGTAAAAGTTCTGATGGAGAAGGATGTGGTGATGAAGCTATCGTTGGACAACAGCGGGGTAGCAGTTCTTAGTGGAGTAGAGGTGAGCCGATTTCATGTGGCGCCTACTAGAAAATTAGAGAATAAACCTAATGGTCAATCTGGGCCTGACAAGGTGAATGTAGCTAGCTTGGGATTCAATCTTCTAGTGGAGCACAAGCAGAGAGCTAGTAGTGTTTACGATGTGAAGAAAGATAGTCTTGCTGCACAAGCGGGGCTTAAGAATGGCGATGTTTTAATAGGCCTGAATGGCGTGGCTCTGGAGAGAAATATTGCTGAACCCGGCTGGGCGTGGTTCGATCACGGACATGCATCTACCATGGGAAGAGCGATTCTGAGTGCTTCTGCTGGTAGTAGGAAACAACTTAAGTTGAATGTGTTGAGGGACGGTAAGGTGAGATTTATTAACGTGAAGTTGCCGACAGTTCATTTGAGCGAAAATTTCTTCCTTAAGAAAGATGGCGACAAACTGAAGGCGGACATGATCGACTACCTAGTCAAAAATCAGAATAAGGATGGAGGATATGGCAGTCCGGTTCGCACCACATTTGCTGCGCTATCACTTCTGTCTGAGCACGATGAAAAGTATGCTGAGCCGGTCTTTAGGGCTGTAAACTGGATGTTGAATAAGTATCCGAATGCTGAGAACTTTGGTAATTTAGGTTATTGGTATGCGTCGTATGCAGGGATTCTGTATTGCGAATATTATCTGGCCACTGGCGATGAAAGAGTGTTGCCAAGAATCGTAGGGATCCATGACTGGGTGATGACTGGGGTGCACACGAGTAAGTGGGGGATGGCATGTCTAGGTCACGGAACTGGTGGGCTGCCATACGGGAATAAGGCGCTGATGGCTCCTGCTAGTCATTTGCTTGTGTTTGATGGATTAGCCCAGAAATGTGGAGTGAAAACTCAGCTCTGGGAAACGCTATTACCTTACATGGAGCATTGCTGGTCTGATCCGAAAAAAGGTGGGCATGGTAGCATGGGCTACAATGCTTCCTATAAGGACAAGGCTCAGTTCTGGAGCAGAACTGGTCAGAGTGCGCTAGCCTGTGCGATCCGTGGTGAGAGAAAAGATATGCAGGATGCGATGACTGGATTCATGGCGAATAATTACCCGTATTATAGAAACTCACATGCCTATGGTGAGCCGGGTGGAGCCTGGGGAATCATGAGCTTGGCCTATGCTCGTCCAGATGCTTACGCTAAGGTGATGAATGCTTACAGATGGGAATTTGCTCTGTCATGGGAGCCTGGGTTTGGCATGAGATTTAGCCAGCCACACATGGGTGCTCCGTATATGGGCACTGATGATCTAGTAAACTCAGCTTATCCTTTAGTTTTTAATGCACATAAGAAAAATCTGTTTATTACAGGTGGTTCAGAGCTAAATTGGCTAGATGTGTCTAAGCTAGCAAAGCCTCTAACAGATGTTGTGTTACGCAGAGAAAAAGATGGTAAGGTCTGGATGGAATGCAGGGTGCCTGGAAATCCTATCCACTACACGACTGATGGCAGTGAACCGACTAAAGATTCTAAGCAATACACAAGTGCCTTTGATTTTAATAATGGCGGTGTGGTGAAAGCGGTGAGTATTCTCAATGACAAGAGTGGCAAGGTTGCTACGCGAGACTATCCTCCACACATTACTGGAATGGTCGTAGCCGCTGCATCGGGTCACGTGGATGCGAAAGAAGCGATACGAAGAGCTAGCTACAGCATCGATGGTGCTCCGTATCTAGCGTGGCATGCTGATGTGGGTGAGGGCTCTGTTGGTTATCCTCATTACGTCGTATATGATCTAGGTAAAATGGCTAGTCTGGAAGAAATTACCTTCAGCCAAGGTGGAAAAGAAGGTGGTGTTGGCAAATACAAAGTCAGCGGAGCCATTCACCCATGGACCAGACCGATCGATCTCACTGAGGGAGCCTGGACTAGTTTTGCGAAACAACGTCAGATCAAAGTAAAGAATCCTGCCAAAGTCAGATTCATCAGAGTCGATTTCATAGAGCCGCTAGATGAGGGAAAGAAGAACTTTAAAATCCTAGAGCTGAGTATGAAGTTAAATGGTGAGGAGGCTCTGAAGCCATTAACAGCTACCAAGAAAGTAAGTGATTGAACTTTGGTGGTCATTGTATTTAACTAAACACACACAAACTATGAAACTCATTATTGGCGTCTTACTCTGTATTTTTGTTATCTCTTGTAAGGAGAAAACTCTGGATAGCTCAGCAGGTAAAGTTGCTCAGAAGCAGCAGAATCAAATCAATGTGATTGCTCCCTACTTTAAAGATGGGGTTTGGGCATTCGATGATGAGGCGAAGGGGCTTACTAGAGAGCCGTTCGTAGCAGGGGTGCCTGAAATTATAGATAGGCTTACTGCTGATATTCCCAATGCTAGATCAGGCTTTCGATTAACTTTTTCGGATGATCCATTTCCTGACTATGAGCTGAAAGCCGTGAGAGGTGAGCCTGCTCATGGCGGATATTGGTATTCTATTGAGGGAACTGATCAGGTGGGATGGCTATGCCCAGCACTACTGCGGTATTATTCTACAGCGCCTGAGGTTATTTATGCGAAAGCGGATGCGATTGAAAATGCTATAGATAAACCTAAAAAATAAGGTCATCTAGCAAATGCCAAATGACCTTATGATAAATCTAAAATGCTAAATTCTACAACTCTTCGTGGTAGTAGACTTTGACGTATTTCATTTTCATTTCTTCGTCGTAGCCGCGTTCTAGGATGTCGGATTCGCGTTCTACGAAGTCTGGTGTGAAGCGCATGATGACTCCAGTGTCTAGCTTGAGGACGCCTTTGATCTTGCTGCCAGCACGCTTGGCTTGTTGCTTAGAGATGGTGAATTTGTCTTCGAGTGCTTCGCCGTCTTCATCAGTGAACTGATTCTTGAAGGTCTTAAAGTTTTCTACGAGGCTAGGCTCTTTGAGGACTTCTTCTTGGAAGTGCTCTACGTCGAACTCGTCACGCTCAGCCATGTAGGTGAGGGCGTCGTTGGCAACACGGTAGCGTTCTTCCGTAGGGACGTCTCCTGGGAGTCCGTCTTCTGCGAATGATACGCACATCTCTGCATACTTCTTAGTTTTGAAATCGTTGTCCTTCTTGGCTCTAGCTCCTAAGAAATCACGCACCCAGAAGTTAGCGTCTGCACCTGCTTTATCGAAGGTGTAAACGACGTTTCCTTGTTCACGTCCGCTGTTGAGGATGAGGCAGCCTTTGTCGATCTTCTCAGGGTAAATACCATTGTGAGTAGTGAGGTGGAGGTCGCCGTCTTTGTCAGAGATTTCTAGGAATGGGAAGAGACTCTCAGACTTCACGATAGAGATAGCTGAGACAGCTTTGCCATCGAGCTGGATGCCCTCGATGTAAGCTATACAGAGGTCGCCGGATTTAATGTTAGGGTGCTTAGTCTGATCGTAGAGGTGTCTTGCGATCTTGCGTCCATAGGTGAGGAAGCGCTCTTGCTGGTCAAAGATAGTGCATGCGTAGCTGTGCATTTCGTTGAGCTCGAGGTTCGATGAATGGTGGAAGCAATAGGGGTCGAGATTTCTGAATGGCTTCGTGAATGCTAGCGTGAGCATGTCCTTATCATCTTCAGTGAAGCTACAGAGTTCCTTGGATGTCTTGAGCGATTCTCCACGTTGTGGGTTACCTACTTTAGCGAGTGCGAGTGCCGTGATGCTGGCTTTGTTGAAATTGACTGTCATGATGTGTGTGTGTTAAAATTTTAGCTAAATCTCCAGAGGTGAATGTAGAGGAATTCTTTCCAGATGAAATTGAAAATACTCTTATTGGATGTGTAAAGTGAAGTAGTGGTGGCGGAGGGTTTTACTGAGAGTTCGTAGTGCTCGGCGATAGCACAAGCTCGTTTCAGGTGCCATGGATCACTGACGATGAGAGCGGTCTCGCTCCGGTCATGCATGAGAAGTTTGGCCTCGAGGATGTTTTCTTTAGTCGTGAGTGATTTTGTCTCAATAAAGATATGCTCTCTAGGGATGCCACGGTCGACACAATACTGCATGGCTACTTCTGATTCAGCAAAGGCGGCTCCTTCACCGAAGCCACCAGTGAGGATGATGCTATTCACTCTGCCTGATTCGTAGAGTTTGATCGCGTGATTGATTCTAGCTTTAAAGACAGGCGATGGCTTATTATGCCAAGCTGCAGCCCCTAGGACGATGGCGCAATCCGCTTTAGATCCATCATCTGAGTGTCCGAAGCGGTCGATATCCCACATTTGCCAAGCGGAGTAGAGAGCTAAGATGACTAGAGTGATCAGTCCGCGCTTCATCCATCGGCGCAGGCGGCTACGCTTATTGGTGGATGTTTCTGATGGAGCATTCTTAGACAAGGGAGGCGGATAATACTGCAAGTTGATGGTTATTCAACTCCAATTCATCGTATTCTTAGATCTGAGGTGAGAAGAAATTTCTCTGAAGACGTGGTTTTTTCTTGGAGGCAATACTCAGTAAGCTATGTAATGAATCAGATGCACATTCACGATATTTTAAAATCTTCAGAACCAACATTCTCATTCGAGTTTTTCCCTCCTAGGTCGGAGCAAGCTGCGAATGATCTGTATGATGTTATTTCTGAGCTAGGTCGGTTTAATCCATCATTGGTCTCAGTGACCTATGGAGCGGGTGGAGCGACTCGTGAGCTAACGCATGATCTAGTGATCCGTATTAAAGAAACGATGCATGTGCCACCTGTGCCGCATCTCACCTGTATTGGTCATACTGAGGCAGAGATAGATGAAATTCTAGTGCGCTATGCAGAAGCTGGCGTAGGGAATATCCTAGCTCTCCGTGGTGATCCTCCGAGAGATCAGCCAGACTATGATCGCTCCAATGACGACTTTAAGTATGCTTCTGAGCTAGTGACATTCATTAAGAAGTTTAACGAATCAGGCAGACACCCAGATCCACGAGGCTTCGGTATCGGAGTGGCTGGTTTCCCAGAAGGCCACCCTGCGACTCCTAACAGAGTGAAGGAAATGGAATTTCTCAGGGAGAAGGTGGATGCAGGTGCTGACTATATTTGCACTCAGATGTTTTTCGATAACCACGATTTTTTCGACTATCGTGAACGCTGTGAACTAGCTGGGATTACGATTCCAATCATCGCAGGTATCATGCCGGTGACATCGCTCAAAGGAATGAACTTTATGGCAGGACTCGCTGAAGGTGCTCACTATCCAGCTAAGCTAATGCGTGCTCTTCAGCGTGTTGCAGGTGATGAGGCAGCAGTAGAGAGAGTGGGGATTCACTATTCATCTCAGCAGTGTTTGGAGCTTATTGACGCCGGTGTAGCAGGGATTCATTTCTATACTTTGAATAAAAGTAAGGCTACAATGGAAATTTATTCAAATTTAGGCTTGTCAATTTCTCAGAGCTAGCTTAATACTCCCAGCGAAGCGGCTAAGGAAACTCACTGAGTGACTGAAGAGCTTCAAGCCACAAGTAAAGAAGCGGGTATAGCATAGTGGTAATGCACCAGCCTTCCAAGCTGAGTAGGAGAGTTCGATTCTCTCTACCCGCTCCACTTCTTACTTAATTCGCCAGCCAGCTTTTAGCTCGCTGGCTTTTTTGTGTCTTCATTCCTTTTTTGGAAAAAGGTTTTTTAGTTTTTTAGGTGTTAGGTTTTATAGCTCCATGCTTTCTTAGATAATGGCTTGTTTCGTGTGTGGGAGCTGTTAGAAATGTGGAGCCAATGAATGTCATTATCGCCAGCCCTTATGCCACGGACTCTCTGAATGGGAATACTGTGACTTCGCTGCGCATTGCTCGCTTACTAGAAGGAGCGGGGCATTCTGTGCAGATCATGCAGTCGTCTGAGATCTCGGCAGAGTCAGTGAAGACGAATGACGCCATGATCGCTCTACATGCTAAGAAGAGTGCGGGAGCGGCGCAGACATATTACGAAAATCATCCTGATGGTAAGCTTATCGTGTTTCTTACTGGGACAGACCTGTATGAAGATCTGCCAAACGGATGCCCTGAGTGTCTGGCTACGATGGATTCAGCAGATGCTCTAGTCGTGTCGCAATCAGCATCATTAGACTCGATTCCAGAAGAGTTCATCTCTAAAGCTCACGTGGTCTATAAGAGTATCGTGATGCCTGAACTAGCTGCTGATGTTGAGTTTGATGCCAATTTGTTTACAGTAGTAGGACATCTGAGGGCGGTGAAGCAGCCATTTATGATCGTGGAGGCTATGAAGCTATTAGGTGAATCTGTTAGAGTGAAGTCACTGGGGGGAGAGTTCGATGCTGGTAGTGCTGAGATAGCGAATGCTTATTCTCAGAATGATGCTCGATATGAATGGCTGGGTGAGTGTGACTACGTAGAGGCTCTAAGCTGGATGCAGAGATCGGTAGCTACAGTGAATACGAGTTTGTCAGAAGGTGGAGCTAATTCCGTGGGGGAGTCTATCATGCTCGGAGTTCCAGTATTGGCTTCTAGAATTGAAGGTAATGTTGGGATGTTGGGGGACAGTTATAGTGGTTATTTCGCTGTAGATCAGCCTAGTGAACTAGCTAGCTTGATGCTGAGGGTGATGGAGGATGAGAAATTCTTGAATCAGCTGAAAACTGAAATTTTAGAGAGACAAGGCCACTTTGTTGCTGAGCGTGAACTAGAAGGCTGGTTGAATTTGTTAAAGAATTAAACTAAGATGAATATAAAATCTTATATCATGGCTGCTAGGCCTAAGACGTTACCAGCGGCGATTGTTCCGGTTTGGTTGGGTTGTGTGCTGGCGTATTATCTGACTGGTGTGTTCGATGCGTGGCTAGCGTTTTATACAGTGATGGGTGCTGTCTGGATTCAGATAGGGACGAATTTTTTTAACGACGCGATTGACTCTGATAAAGGAGCAGATACTGAGAAGAGACTAGGGCCTGTTAGAGCGACAGCTAGCGGATTGCTTTCTAGAAATGTAGTGTATGGTTCCGCTGTAGTTTGTTTGTTGATCGCTGCTATATTTGGCTGGTTATTATTCGAGGCGAGAGGCTGGACGATGGTTGCGATAGGAATTCCTTCGCTCTATCTTTGTTATGGATACACGGGGGGACCTTGGCCGCTGGCGTATCGTGGGCTAGGTGAATTGTTCGTAGTGCTATTCTTCGGACTACTAGCGGTGATGGGAACTGTCTTTGTTCAGACTGGTCAGTGGATGTGGGAGGCTGGACTGCTAGGTCTGCAAGCAGGATTGCTATCTGCGGTATTAATTTCTATCAATAACCTACGTGATCGTGAGGAAGATACTGGGAATGATAAGCGCACGATGGCAGTGAAATTCGGTGAACCCATTGCCAAGAAATTTATCTTACTAGAGATCTTTCTTCCCGCGTTGCTCGGTATCGTTTGGATCTGGCGAGGAGATTGGCAGCTTGCTATCTGGGTGCTGCCTTACCTTCTACTAGGTGTGCTCATTTCTAGAGGAGTGATGAGCAATGTGCCGGGCAAGATCTACAACAAGTATCTAGCTCTTGGTGGTCTTCAGCTGATTGTCTTTGGTGTTTTATTCCACCTAGGGGCTAGTTGTTAGCGTCTTCTTACGAATGCCGCCATGCATGCTGCGAGCGCTCCTAATAGAGTTGTGCTCGGTTCAGGAGTTGGCGTTGGGATGAATTGAGTGAACTCAGGGTCCCAGTCAAAGTTTGCTGCTGAAGTCGGTAGGTTAGAGTCATTGATTGAATAACCAAAGGCTGGACGTAATACAGAGAGATCACTAAATGGGTTATTTAGAACAATGTTCGAGCTGACTAGTATTCTTGAACCAGTCACGACGTCGTCTTTAGATTTACCAGAAATACTGAGCCCAATGACATTGCTTTCCAATCTGATTTTTCCGTCTCCAATATTGGTGTAGATCAGGTTGAGCAGATGGCTCTCTCCAGCTCCGAAGTAGATGCGGTCTAGAAGTCCGTTGGATAAAATGATTGCTTCCGGACTAGTGTCCCAAGTTCCGTCAGTAGGATTAGAGTCGAGGCCATCTTGGTTGAAAATACCGAGATCATAGCTGATGCCGTCTGTCTTAGTGGCGTATTGTAAGAAGTCTGCTGCTACTACAAGACTTTCGTTTCCGGTTGAACCTAGCAGGCTAGCGTTGTTGCTGAGTCCGAATTGATACAGGTGACCGCTTCCGCCACTGTCGATCTGAGATCCTAATGCGTGATACACTGTGTTGATCGTTGCTCTACTGCCTTTTTTAGAGAGGTCAAACACAGCGTTTGGATCCGTTCTTGTGTAGGCTCCGACCGTTCTAAAAGCTCGCATCATTCCACTAATACCATCGTATGGACCTTCCACAAAGTTCTGCTCAGCACCGTAGCTACTGGAGTGACCCTCTGGAACTTGGCCTATCAAAGAGTGTGCTCTAGTATAGGTGCCTCCACTCGTGTCCTCTAATCCTGCCCCCCATTCAGCTTCTTCATCTGTGATAGACCAATCATAAAAGCTCTGCGCTATGCTACTCTGGCTTAAGACTGAAAATATGGCTACACTACATAGTCCACTCGTAATCAAATTGGGGAATGATTTCATACTAGAGATTAGTTTCTATAAATTTTATTGATTGTCAAGATATATTAAAGGAACTGATTTGCTGTCTCTACTTTTGTTTTAGATGGTTGTGGTCTGCCTTTTCATCAATGAATGAGATCTATTGTAATATCAAAGATGAGGATTGCTGATTTGATGGTTGTGATTTTGTGGTCAGCTTTAAAATAATGATGAGAGACAGGAACTGGAGCTGATTTTTTTCCACTAGCTAAGCTTCCTCACTACTAAAAACTGACCATGATCTACTCAATTAATAGTTGACGATTTGGGCAGTGTGGCTATGGGTATGCGCATGCAAGACGATACAAGCACAGAGACTAACGAAGAAACTAATCCAGACGTAGTAGTGGACGATTCTGGCAAGTCAGTGGAGGAGATCAACCAAGAGATCGAGCAAGAGCTTAATGATGTGGCAGATGCTACACCAGTGACTGAGGCAGAAGAAGTAGAGGTGCTCGACCCACAGGCTCAACTAGAAGCTGATGTTCTAAAGTGGAAAGAAACAGCAATGCGCACAGCAGCTGATCTTGAGAATTTCCGTAAGAGAATGGCTCGCGAGAAGGCTGAGGCGATCAAGTTTGGTAACCAAAGGTTGATCGAAGAATTGCTTCCAGTTATCGATAATTTCTCAATGGGAATGATGGCAGCTGAGCAAGAGTCAGGCTCTATGATCTTCATGGGAATGAAGATGGTGCAATCACAGATCGAAGGATTCCTCACTAGCCAAGGTGTTACTGAAGCAGTGACAGTGGTAGGCAGTGAGTTCGACCCAAACATTCACGATGCAATGAGCCAAGAGGAGAGCACTGAACATGAAGACGGAACAATCATCCGTGTCATGCGTAAGGGTTACTTACTCGGCGACAGACTCATCCGCCCTGCAAATGTGGTGGTAGCAAAGTCGGCTGAAGTAGCGGTAGAAACTGCAGCGACTGAGGAAAGCAACGAAGCGTAACAAACAATTTAAAAGAAAATTTATCACATGGCTAAGGCAGATTATTACGAACTATTAGGCGTATCCAGAGATGCGGATGCATCAGTTATCAAGAAAGCTTATCGTAAGCTCGCGATCAAATTTCATCCGGATAAGAATCCAGATGATGCTGCAGCTGAGGAAAAATTTAAAGAAATAGGTGAAGCTTATGAAGTGCTCAGTAATGAGGACAAGAAGGCAGCCTATGATCGCTATGGACATGCGGCCTTTGAAGGTGGTATGGGCGGCGGTGGCGGCGGCGGTGGCTTCCATGATGCATCAGACATTTTCTCTCAAGTATTCGGCGGCGCCTTTGGTGGCGGCGGTGGGTTTGAAGACTTCTTCGGCGGTGGCGGAAGAGGCCGCGGTAGAGCGAGAGCTAGCTCTAAGCGTCCAGGTAGCGATCTAAGATATGATTTAGAAATCAAACTCGAAGAAGCTGCTGTAGGTGTAGAGAAAGAACTCGAAATCGAAAAAGAAGCAACTTGTAGCGGCTGTAGTGGTAAAGGCTCTAAGAGCAGTGCGGGAGCTAAATCTTGCACGACTTGTGGTGGAAGAGGAGCTGTGACTCGTCAGGCGGGAATCTTCGTCCAGCAGACTACTTGCCCAGAATGTAAAGGTGCAGGTGAAGTGATCGCTGATCCATGTGGTGAGTGTAAGGGACAAGGCACTAGCCAAGAAACTTCACGTATCAAAATCAGAATTCCAGCTGGAGTTGACTCCGGCACACGTCTTCGCTCATCAGGTAATGGTGATGCAGGATTCCGCGGTGGCCCAGCAGGTGACCTCTACGTATTCATCCACATCAAGGATCACGAGATCTTCGAGCGTGAAGGTGAGAATCTCTTCTGTGAAGTGCCGATGCCATTTGGTATCGCTGCTCTTGGTGGTGAACTAAAAGTGCCTACACTAGAAGGTAAATCATCGATCAAGATCCCAGCAGGAACACAAGGTGGCACAGTTTTCCGTCTCCGTGGAAAAGGTGTGAAAGACCTCTCATCTGGATATAAAGGTGATCTCCACGTAGAAGTAAAAGTGGAAGTTCCTACTAAACTAAACTCTGATCAAAAAGAAAAACTAGGTGAGTTCACTGACAGCATCGGTGAGAAAAACTCTCCTATGCAAGAGAGCTTCTTCCAGAAGGCTAAGAAGTTTTTTGATTTTTAGTCAAACTAGACTAAATAGAGGCATGAGAAATTTATCACTAAACCTAGCAGCGATCATTTCCCTGCTAGGCATGGTGGTTTGCCTATGTATGGGAGTGGTGATCACGGCCTCTGGCGAAGCACTGTTTGGAATGACTTTGTTCTTTCTAGGCTCGCCAGTCTGCCTAGCGCTCGCTGTGGTGTTTGACTATGTGGCTGAGCAGCTACGTTTAGAGAGACGGACTGGAAGATTCCGCAGTAAGGCAGATGTGATCGATACTCCATGGGAGGATGACCCTGAGCATGGTGCCATTTAACGAGACTACTCAGATTTACGCTCGCGGCGTCGTGCCAGCTAGACTTGAGATTCTCCTTGGTTGATACTCTTGATCTTGGACAGAATTAACAAAATGTAACAGAATTTTTCTATTAGGATGAAACTACTCTATAGATGTGTAACATAGATTGCCTTATACATTCACCAGTAAGAAGTCTTGGAGTGGTTAATTCTGTGAATTCTGTCAAAAACAACTTAGCTGTGTAAATTACTCGACTGATTACGACTAGAAATCTCATTGCATGATTGTTCATTTCATTTATATTTTGTGAAACGATATGGCAACCTCAGATGAAGTAAAAGAATGGATGAAACGCAAGAAGGCTGGTGTTTTACGCATGCAGTCTAGGCAGAAACTAGTGCACTCTAAAATGGCAAAGATGATAGAGTCGAATCCTAGTCTCATCGAGAATGCTAAGCAACGTGTGCAAGATCGTTTGACGCAAACTGGCGAAGCTACTCGTGAAATCTATCTAGAATGGCAGCGTATTTTGAGTTCTTGGAGCATGGAGCAAATCACTGGCTTACTACGTTCAGACGATGACCAATATGATCAGATAAAGGCCTGCGCTCCATTTGACTTTCAAAGTATTAGCTCTTAGTTATTAGCGAAATGAGTGTAGGAAGAGAATTATTTGAAGAAGATTTAAAGCTGGCAGTGCTAGCTGCTGCTACTGCCTACGATCGTAAGAGATTTGTAGTGGTCGGCTCTGCAGCTATCCTAGCTAGCTTTCCAGAAGCTCCGGGTTTCCTACGCGTGTCGGCGGACATTGATATGTTTCCGATCCGTAAGCTAAAGAACACTGAGTTCCAAAGCGGTGATGAACAGGTGGGGCAAGCGTCAGCCTTCGAGGTAGAGCATGATTTTTATGTCGAGAGAGTAGGGGACTGGACATTGCTTTCACAGCCAGAAGGATGGCTAGAGCGATGTGTCAAATACACGGTGGAAGGAAATGTGGCGCATTGTTTGAGTCCGCTAGATCTAGTTTATAATAAAACGGAAGCAGGCCGAGAAAAGGATCTTAACTTTGTCGCTGGAGTCCTGTCAGAGGGCATTGTGAATTTAGATGACTTCGAGAAGTTTATTCATGTTGGTTGTCCTCATCCAGAGTTGTTAGTTCCGATATTAGCGAATTTGGAAAAGATCAAAGCGATGATTGAATAATATGAAGTTCAAAAAGAAATATTTGTCACTGCTCCTGATAATACCGTGCATTTTAATGTATAATAATTGCACAGGTATTCCTAAGGGAGTGACTCCTGTGAAGGAAGTGAAGACTGAGAAATACCTAGGTAAGTGGTATGAGATAGCACGGTTTGATCACAGTTTTGAAAAAGGCCTGAGCAAGGTCAGCGCTGAGTATTCTCTTCTAGATGATGGTGGGCTAAAAGTAGTCAACCGTGGCTACAAGGCTGCTGAGAGTAAGTGGAGTGAAGCTGAGGGTAAGGCGTATTTCATGGGTAATGACGGCAAGGGACACCTCAAAGTTTCTTTCTTTGGCCCATTCTATAGTTCCTACGTAGTGTTTGGTCTGGATGATAAAGACTACCAATGGTCTTATGTCACTGGCTACAATAAGGACTATCTTTGGTTCCTGTCACGCACACCAACAGTGAGTGCTGAACAGAAAAAAGCATTTATCGAAAAGGCAAAAGGGCTCGGATATGATACCGATAAACTTATTTTCGTAGAACAATAACAACTATCTGCTAAGTAATACTCATGGACGACGAAAGAACATTAAAAATCCGCTCACGCACTGACTGTCCGTGCGATAGTGGAGCTATCTATCACGACTGCTGCCGACCGCTACATATTGGAAAAGCGAATGCAACGACCGCGAAGCAATTGATGCGATCACGCTACACAGCTTACTTTTTTAGGTTGGTAGATTACCTCGTATTCACCACGCATCCAGATAAGCGTGAGAAGAATCTTCATGAAGAACTAGATAATACTGTGGACGATCTCATGTGGCGTAATCTGAAAATCATCAACAGCAGTCAAGGCGGTAAGGATGATAAGAAGGGTAAAGTAGAGTTCATCGCTCAGTATCATCACGATGGTGAGTTGTTAGAGTTGCATGAGAATTCTCGCTTTAGAAAATACAAAGGCTTGTGGAAGTATCTCGATGGAAAAGGACAACTCTAAAGTAGATGCCAGTGAGGCTGTGATGGTCTTCAGTAGAGTCCCTGCTGATGGCATAGATGCATTGATGGATGATCCGGAGCTAGTCTTAGCCACTGTCGAGGACATGGGCTTTGATCAAGAGGATATGATGACGATGCTCTCTGGCCAAGGTGGTGACCCAGGCGCTCTCTATTATATGATGGAAGGTCGCTGGAGTGGTGAGGAAACTAACTTTAGCTTTGAGAAACTGTGGGATGAGCTGAAGCAGAAGTTTGCTGATGATAGTGCGAGTAGTGCGGTCTTAAAGATGATTCAGACTGAGGGGAGGAATTCACAGATCTACAATGAATACGGACCTGTCAGAGTCTTATCTGTCGATCAAGTAAACCGTGCTCAGAATGTTTTAGATACGATGGTTTTGGCTACGACTGATGATGCTAAGTATGATCAAGAAGCTCAGTCACTCGGTGATTTGTTCGAGGCGCTGAAAACATTTTTCAGGATTGCTGATGCGGAAGAAGAATTTGTTTTAGTAAGTTTGGTGTGATTTCTCACGAAGCTGATGTAGACTGTTAGAAGATGGTAGTGATCAAAGCGAGCAAAGCAGAGGGGTCTTTCTTAGGAAGGGGAACTCACGTGTGGCTTGTGATAGAATCCGAAGGGAAGAAAACCAGTTTTTCTGGAGCCAGAGCTGGCAAGATCCTTCGCGTATATAAAGACTACAAACGTGATCACGATCGTGATTGTGAGAGAGGCGAGATTGTTATTCCTGCGCCTGCCAAATCTGGTCTCAGTGAAGAAGAGTGGGCTGAGGCCGTCATAGCTGCTGGCGATGTCATCATGCAGCGCTATGATAACCACTACGCCTTCAGCGGCATCTGGCCACACGGTAAAGCTAGGTCTGGTAAACAAAGAGCGAACTGCGCAAATATCATCAATCTGATCATCGCTCAAGCTGGTGGTATAATCCCAAAAACAAAACTCAAGGGCTTTGTTCCTGGTTTGGAGATGGAGTAGTAGGCTGGCTAGCTCTTCTTGATGATGTAATGAGGTAGCCTAACCCGAATAATAACAGGGCTGGGATACAGTTAGTGATGGCTGATAGTAGTAAAACTACGTGGAAATCTGGTTCGTTGAACATTAGTATGAATGCGATGACGATGGTAATGATACTCAAGATTAGAGCAATATGGTGCTTTGTTTTGTCTGATGCAGAGGTGTTACTGGTGAACATGTAGTGCGATTTACCATGTCGCATAAAATGAAATAGAATTAGAATGCCGCCAACTGGAAGCCACAGAAGTAAGTGGAAAAAGTAGTAGAAGGCACAAACCATGTCTGAGCCACTAGGGCCAGTGACCTCTGTTGGGTTTGGCTCTATGAGGCATAAGCTGACGATCAAGGTCGAGATAGCCATCATGATGTAAGCAGCAGGAGCGTATAGTCCTATGAAGTCTTTTCGAATCATTTAGAGATAGTTAAGCGAATGGGGTTTTAAACTGCCACATTAAGAGTTCTGTGATTAAACTTCAAACTACTCTTCAAAGTTTTCTTCGTCTTCATCTCCACCTGGTGTGACTGCGCTGAATCCGGCTCCGGCAGCTTTACCTACTAAGCCTACTGAGGTGGTGGCTACTTTTCCTGCTACTTTGACAGGGACGGTGATTAGGGCGCATGAGCTGAGTAGTGCGCAGGCGGAAAATGTTAGGGTGATGTAGAGTGAACGCATGGTATTTAGGTGTAATAAAGATTACTTGTTTTCTTTGATGTAGCTGATGACGCCAGTTCTGATTTTCTTCCAGGTCTTGGTGTGGAAGAGGGCGATAGGGGTGTCAGTTTGGCCGTAGGTGCCGTATTTAGGATTGTAGCGTTTGTGCTTTTTGGCTGCATTGAGCGATGTTTTAGCTCTGCTGGGGCTGTAGTTATCTACGTCTTTAGAATCTTGTGTTTCACCTACTGCGATGAGTCCTAGTTCGGTAAATTTTTTGTCTAGAGCGTCCTTGGATGCTTGATCTTTCGGAGTGTGCAGGAATGGGAAGCGGAAGTATCTGGCTCGCTCCCAGTCTGGGCGTTCAGCGGCGTATGCTTCATCGAGGCACTGCTCAATAAAGTTGATGCCCAGCAGACAGAGAGTGTGTCTGTCGCTTCCAACCTTGAGTGTGCTCATGTCTTGGTGAAATGCGGTGTGGTTGAAGACTTCACAGGTGTATTGGCGGTTGCCATCCTTATCGGCTGGGCCTTGGATCTTGATGAGACTACGGATAGTGGCGACGAATTCCTTTTTCTTGCTATCGAGTAGTTTCTGGCAGGCTTCGATTCGTTTCTCAGTGGTTTTATGCTTCTTTAGAATGAGGTAGAGATTGGTTCCAGAAAGGCCGTTTACGTTTGCGAAGAAAATGGCTCTCGCTCCGAGTGGTGCGAGGTCTTTAGCAACGTCTATTGCGCTGCCTGATTTCTTAGAATCACCGACTAATTGGTCATCGAATGTGAGAACAGCTCCGTAAGTTGGCAGTGGCTCAGTAGGCATGAATGTGCGCTGAACGAGTCTTCTGTAGGGCTGTTTAGGATCGTCTTGGACGTGGCCAATTGACTTGCCCTTGGTGAATAGATCTTTGTTCGCCTGTGTAGTGAGCTGAGCGATGCCACCGATTGGGATAAACTTTTCAGGTATAGCTGGCTCAGCAGGTTCGGTCGGCTCCACAGGTTCAGCTGGAATTACTTCTACTGGAGGCTCCTCAGCAGGTGCTGGGGCAGGAGCAGGGTAGGCAAATGCTAGGCCAGAGTTTAAAGCGAGAAGGGAGATGATTCGGAGAATCGTTTGAGAGTGATTATTCATGAGACGTAGAAAGGATGTAATTCCTTTATCTGTTTATGGCTAAAGGATTGAGCCAAGCTTGTAAAGTGAATAGCTAGGCTAGAGGCTTCCAAGCCTAACTACTCTCTACTAAATACTCACTACTCCAAAAAAATCCTACTCACCAACATCCTTCTTATTCTCAAGCTTAAGTTTTTCCATCTTAGGTGTGATGACTAAGCGGCAGTATGGATTTTGATTTTTGTTAAGGCGGTAGTAGTCTTGGTGGTAGACTTCAGCTGGGTGAAATTTAGTCGCCTTTTTGATGCTTGTTGCGATTGGTTTCTTGTGATCTTTCTGTGCTGAGGTTTTTGATTTCTCAGCGACTTTTTTCTGCTCATCAGTGTGGCAGAAAATAGCGGAGAGATACTGAGGTCCGATGTCTCCACCTTGTCCGTCTACCTGAGTCGGATCATGCAGAGCCCAAAACCATTCGAGGATTTTCTCAGTGCTGATTTTCTTAGGATCATAGACTACGGTGACTACTTCGACTTCGCCAGTGTTGTTACTGATGACGTCATTGTATGTAGGGTTAGCACGTGTGCCTCCCATGTATCCTGAGGTGGATGAGATGACTCCATCGAGACGATTGTAAACAGCTTCAGTGCACCAGAAGCAACCTGCTCCGAGTGTGATCTGCTGGTGTTCTGGAGCGACTACTGGCGCTTTGGCTGGTGTTTTGTCTTCGGACATTGCTGTGTTGTTAGAGAAAAAGAAGAGTGATCCTGCAACAACGGCGCTAAGTAATGTGGTGATGGCAATTTTCATAATCATTAGTTTGCTTGTTGCAGGTAGGAGTCGCTAGCGGCGATTATATTCCTTCATTGCTGTAGGAAGGTAGGCACGGAGTGCGTTTATACGAGTGCTATCTAGTGGGTGAGTGCTGAGAAACTCAGGAGTTTTCTTGCTGCTGTTTTTCTGTTTATAAGCTGCAAATCTCTGCCACATGGTTACGGCTTCGGTAGGATTGTAGCCAGCTTTTGCCATGTAGAGAGCGCCGATACGGTCAGCTTCTAGCTCGGCTTTACGAGAGAATGGGAGGGCTAGTCCTACTGTGGCAAGTGTGCCGTAACCTGCGGCCATTTTAGCACGCTCAGTTTTAGATTTCCCTTTGCCTAGGACTTGATCGAGCACTAGTCCACCGAGAGCGAGTCCCATGGTTCTTTTCTGTCTGGCTCCAGCGTGGTTTCTGGTGACGTGAGAGATCTCATGGCCTAAAACAGCAGCTAGTCCAGCATCATTCTTAGTGATCTGGAACAGTCCTGTGTGGATACCAACTTTTCCTCCTGGGAGAGCAAATGCGTTCGGTGTTGGGTCTTCAAATACTACGAATTCCCAGCGAGCACCTGGCATGATGATGACTTTCTTGAGTCGAGCGGCCACACGTTGGGTTTGTGCGTTGTAGGTTGAGTTATGGGAGATACGTTTCTTGCTTTTAATCGATGCAAATTCTTTGAGTCCTTGCTGAACGAGGCTGTTACTTGGTCGTTGGACGATGACTTGGCCATTGGCTCCTGTGTCTGGAGCTACTGGTGCACAGGAGGTGAAATGGAAGCTAAGGGCGGCAAGTGGGAGTAATAGGAATTTCTTCATGAAGAGAAATTTACTCCATGAAGCGTGATGAGACAACCCAGTAAATGCAATTAATGAGAATTTATGACTAGTCGATGAAACGGCGTTTGAGGTGAGCTAGGTGATACTCAGGGTTAGTATTTTCACCAGATGCTTTCATCATGAGGTCTTGTGGCAGGTAGGTGGAGCCGTGAGCGTGAATGTTAGTGCGCATCCAGTCTAGGAGGGGAGCGTAGTCAGCGTTGTCGAATGAGGTCTTCACTGCTGCGTCTTGGGTCGCTGCATTGAATAGCTGAGAGGCATTGAGATTTCCAAGTGTGTAGGTAGGGAAGTAACCTAGGCCACCCATGGACCAGTGAATGTCTTGTAGACATCCTTTGGTGTTACTTTTTGGTTTCATGCCGAACATGGATTGAAACTTCTCACTCCAGGCTGCCGGGATGTCAGCTACGTCGATGTCACCATTAAGAATCTTACGCTCTAGCCCGAATCTTAGAAGGATGTGAAGATCGTAGGTTGCTTCGTCAGCATCGACGCGGATCTGTGAATACTTGGCTTGATTGATGGTCTGTAAAAACTCTTCGACTGACCAATCCTGCATTTGTGGGAATAGCTCTTGCGCACGAGGGAACCACTTATTCCAGAAGCCGCGGGAGCGACCTACGTGGGCTTCCCAGAGTAGTGACTGAGATTCGTGAATGCCGAGCGAGACAGCACTACCGCTAGGGAATCCGTAGTCGTCGTCTGGTAGTCCCTGCTCGTAGAGACCGTGTCCAGTCTCGTGCATGACGCCGAACAATGAGGCTGTGAAATCATGGGCGTAGTAGCGGGTAGTGAGACGCACGTCTTGCGGTCCTAGTGTGGTGCAGAATGGGTGAGTGGTGGTGTCGATACGTCCTGCATCGAAGTTGAAGCCGATGGATGCAGCAACCTCTTGGTTGAGGATTTGTTGCTTCTCTATTGGGAAATCTCCCTCTAGTTTTCTAGGCTTTCCTGAAGCACTTTTCGCTACTGCTTGTTTAGCTAGTTCAGTGACTTTAGGTTCAAACTCGTTGAAGATCTTAGCAACGTCAGCAGTTTTAGCTCCACGCTCGTAGCTGCCTAGGAGAGCATCGTATGGTTCATCATCGTAGCCCCAGAGTTCCGCCTTTTCGTTAGCGAGGTTGATGAGGTCCTGTAGGTGTGGAGCGAAGATGGAGAATTCATTTTTCTCTCTAGCTTCTGCCCAAGCAGCCTTAGCGTGTGAGGTGGTTTTTGAATTTCGTTCAACCAATTCCTGTGGAAGTTTGGTGGATTTATTGAAGTGGTGTCTCCACTCACGGATATTCGCCGCTTCAGTAGAATTTGCGGCTCCGGATTCTTCAGCGGCTCTGAGCTTGGCTTCGAAATTGTCATCAGTGGATAGTCCGTGGATTTTTCCTGAGAGGTAGGAAAGTTGCTCTGCTCTAAATTTCAGAGATTTGGCAGGTAGGTAAGTTTCCTGATCCCAGCCGAGAGTGGCTGCTGCTGATCCTAGGAGTGCGATTTCTTTATTTAGTTCGCAGAGTTCTTGATACGCTTTATTCATGACGATGTTTTTAGCAGAACAAGATGATGCCTCAAGCCTTTACATTAGTCATTAGGATATGTATCTCCAGAGCATGCTTAAATTAACTGCTATCGTAGCGATGACTCCTGAGAGAATCATCGGAAAGGACAATGATCTGCCATGGAGACTTCCAGAAGATTTGAAAATGTTTAAGCGCACGACTAGCGGACATCCTATCGTGATGGGACGTAAGACTTGGGACTCATTGGGTAAATATAAGCCACTACCTAACCGTCAAAATATCGTTATTTCTAGAGATGAAACTTGGCAAGATGAAGGTGCGGATGTGATACACAGCCCAGAAGATCTGAAAACAATGACTCTGCAAGATGAACACGTGTTTATCATTGGAGGAGCTCAGATCTACTCACTATTTCTGCCAGTGTTAGACGAACTCATCGTTTCCTATGTTTACGAAAAACATGATGGGGATACGAAGTTCCCTGACTTCTCAGAGTATTTCACTGACTACGAAGTAATAGAGAAATTCGAGGAATTCGAAGTGAGGAAATACACAAACGAACTTCGTAAGTAAAAACAGCAAACTCGAAGTTCATTAATGAACTTCGAGTTGATGAAAGCTAGAAACTAGATGGTTTAGTTCTTTCTGAGGTATTCTAGAAGGTCTGCTACGTCTTGAGGCTTGAGTCCCAAGTTCTTCACAGATGGCA
>CAKZNV010000085.1 GCA_937132085.1 uncultured Rubritalea sp.
TGGTTTTCACACACCCTTTGAAGCAGGATTCTTAGGGTATATCACTCTTAATCGTCATGTTTTGTGTGCGAAGAGCCAAAAGATTTCACTCAAGAAGGCTATCGAGAGTCTGTCTCGCCTCCCCTTCTCAGAGCCAACAAGAACCTTAATGCTCGAAAGCTACGCAAGCCAATCTAGAGTCGATTTGGACCGTTGCCAGGCATTACTAAAAAAGTCAGAGCTAAAAACTCAACGTTACTTCCGCAATAAAAGGCGAATTCGTAAAATTTTCCCTAAAAAGTGAAAGAGCACCCTTTATTCCCGTGGGATCATCAATCTGATCAGCCATACATCATACGTAATAGGAAACTTAAACGTAAGATCTATTTGCGAGCATCTTGGCAGATGTTCAAGTCAGCCTTGCTCTTCCCTCTGTTACCTATTTTCGTCCTTGTTCTACTCGTTAGAAAAAGCTGGGCTAAGAAAAACGTCGATCAATGCATTGGACTCTCAGTTCACGTAGAAACCGAGTGCGAAGGCAAAACAATCGTCCCTTTAAAAGAGCTCAAACAGATGGTCGAGGACCTAGGAGTGAAGCAGCTTTTAGTCCGTGTGCCACTCTCTGATAGAGAAAACTTTGATACCTACATTGACCATATTGACGCACTGTCTTCAGCTCAACGTGAAGTCACCGTCCAGCTTATCCAAAGCAGACTTTTACTAGATGACCCGACTGCTCTGAAGGAGACACTTCGTGACATCATTGGCCGACTCAAAGGGAAAACCGAGTATATTCATGTAGGCAATGCTTATAACCGAAGAAAATGGGCATTCCAGCACTTCGGTGAATACTTCAAATTCTTCCAACGAATACGCTCTATCAGTCGTGAAGTCGCACCCGAATTGAAGCTCATCGGTGGCTCAGTCATCGACTTTGAGTTACCTCCATTTCTTGAAAGCTTATTCCATTTCCGCCGTGGCCGCTATGATGGCTATGGCATCCAGCTGTATGTGGATCGCCGTGGAGCCCCTGAGAACACATAGGCTGGATTTAACCTGCTGAAGAAAATCAACTTAATCGAGCTGATGCGCAAGTGCAGCTGGAAAGCTAAAGGAGCTCTATGGATTTCAGAAATCAACTGGCCTCTGAAAGACACTGGGAATTTCTCCCCCTGCAAAGGCAGCGTCCTAGTAGATGAACAGATTCAGGCTAACTATCTAACAAGAGCCTACTTAATGGCGATTGCCTCAGGTCAAATAAGAACATGTTATTGGCATCAACTCGTAGCTCCTGGCTACGGGCTAGTAGATAACCGTGGAGACGAAGCAATAAGACGCCCTTCATACCATGCCTTCAAAGCCTTAAACTCCTTATACAATGAAGCCAACATCCTTCATTTCGATAATGGTAACTATGCTGGAATCCAAGGTCTTTATAGTATCCGTGCTAGAACTCTCCTCGCTGGAAAACCTACCATAGTTCAAGCCTTCTGGAGTAATAGCGGCGAACATCAGATCGATTTCAACGAAGCAGATCGCTGGTTAGATCAAAACGGCGACACGCTAGTATTTGAGAATGAAACTAACATTTCCATTAGTGGAAGCGTTCTCTATGCACTGAGCCAAGATAGCTCGGCTGTCTAGTCAGCCTTCTTACTTGGACAGTTATTCTCATCGAGCAGAGCATTCGAATCGAGCTGCTTAAGAGAAAAGCGATTCCAGCGACGAATGATCTTCGAAATCGTAAACTTAGGGATAGCATTAAGAATAGTGATCGCAACACGATCACCAATTCCATCCACGATGACAGGAGTCATTCCACCCTCGCTATCTCTACGGATGAGAATGTTATTATAATGAATATCACCAATCATGATTCTGTTCTCAACGAGGTAAGTTGCCAAATCATGGAGCAAGGAGTATAGCTGCTCTAAGTCAACATCCTGACTGTTCAAATAATGCTCTAATGTCCGTGAGACATTTCCATCATGGTCCTTCACACATTGGAAAACATAGCCAGCTCCCTGACTAGTCTCACATTGCCCATAATAATCCGCAATATGGTCAAGGTTAACTTTGTCTTTATACAGCTTGCGGTAATATCTCAGATCAGCTCTCAGTCTCTTTTTTGCCTTCTTATTATCAGTAGGCACCTTGATACACTTCTCAACATCGGTCGGATGCTGATAGCACTTACAAAACACTCCAGAGGCGATGAATTACTTTTCTTCTAATGTAATTATTAAATTCTCTTCCATCCTCCTCAAGGTAACTTGTCTTAGCTATATTCTAACAGAACACCCCATCAGAACCTCGCTCACGATTATGTTAGAAGCTGCCCCAGTAGAAGTCAATCTTGAGCTCAGTAGTCTCAACAATTGCAGGTAAATTCTCAGCCCAAAGTGCTCAACTTCCATTTAGGGGAGAAAATCGAATTCGCTATTATTTGACAATGACAACTCTAGCAGGGATGTAGACTAAATCTCCCTCTTGGAATTGATATTTACCATCTTTCATAGGTAACTCACTCATTGGAATAACAGCAAATCTCTGTTTGATGTTTGCGCCACCATTGACTCCTTCGCGTCTTGGAAATCTTATAACTTTAATCTGACTAAGATTTTTAACAGATGAAAATGGAGTCCAGCCACCACACGCTCTCTCCAGATCTTTAAGATTACTCCACTCATTAATTTCATACGTCCCCGCCTTTTTAAGGTTTCCTGAGAAATGAGCGAATATATTAGCAGCATTACTGAAAAAACAAAATGATAAAGCTAGTAGAATCTGGGTGATAGTTTTCATATTTTCACTATACTGATTTAGCTATTCTAGAGGTATCAAGAATATAGGAACTTCGTTGCTAACCTAGTGTTTGAGATGTGAATGTTTAGTATAATAGAGCGTCTTATTATTGAAAGTAATTATTCTGATCGAAGCCATATTTCATATAAAACCCCTCTGTTTATATAGACAATCATGCTTTTATAACTAAGCACGGAATCGTTACTAGAACTCTTCATTGGTTCACCTAACTTAGTGAGTATAGTTTCTAAATCGTCACCTGTCTCTAGTCCCTCAGGAAGAGATCCCTTATATTCAGCCATCCCATTAGCTGGAGATGCAGGTCTAATACCCACAAGTATTTTCCCCTGTCTATCAGATCCCAAAAACACACCAAATGAACTACCCCAAGAATTTTTTCTTTTATGAAATTCAGTGAAGTTATATTTTCTAGTGAACTCAATAAATTCTTGCGACTTATTATCCAGCCCTACGATTTTTTGCATACCCTTTAAATCAGGAGCTCCAAATTCGACTTTTTCCACGTTATTCAAGCGAGCCTCCTTAACGTCATTCTCTTCACTAACTGAGGCTCTAGTTTGATTAGAGATTGAAAAAACATTACAACTATTCAAAAATATCAAGAATACTACTGTTAGAAGATAATTTATTAATTTCATAATGCTTTTATTCCAATGACTCCAGTCTGCAAAGTTCGCCTTCAAACTACCACATACCTTGGTCCTGGCAATTGTTTGATACACTTTTTCATTTCTAGTTTTAGTAAGGCTGGTAGGAGCTGGGGCATGGTCAGGCCTGTGAGGCTGACTAGCTGGTCCAGACTGATGTCTTCTTTGCTAAGATGCTGGAACACGTTCTGCTCTTCTTCTGACAGATTCATACTCGTTCTAGGCAT
>CAKZNV010000086.1 GCA_937132085.1 uncultured Rubritalea sp.
AGAGTAGACTTCGACAGGGCTTTCTTTTTCACAACTAGAGAATGCACCTATTGCTGTGACCAGAGTGAGGTAGGTGAGTGAGTTTTTGAGAAATCGTGTCATGAGGTGGTGAAATTGGCGTATTTTTTGCGACCTTGCACTCATATTTTTCAGTTATTTTCGGGTCTATGGTGATAATTAGTGGGTAAGGTGAGTTACATAGTGATAGGGAACTGACTGTATCTTAGTATGATGAGGTTTTAATCTAAAATAAGTGCGATTTTGTCAAACGGTAGCTTGATAAAAGATCACTAATTCACTACTAATAACTGATACTTTGCATTCGCTCTGAGAACGTAATTACAATTATTTATGAAAGCCTATTTTATCCGCCGCTTACTTTTGGTGATCCCCACATTGATCGGGATCACGTTGTTGGTGTTCACTATTTCTCGCTTTGCACCTGGTGGACCTTATGAGGCTGCACTACAAGCAGCGACTTCAGGTGGACAAGAAGGGGGGAGTAAAGGTAGCGGGGATGATAAAGGAGGTAATCTTTCTGAAGATCAGAAGGAGCTGTTAGAGGAGCAATATAGTCTAGATAAGATACTTATTGTGGCTTACGGTCAGTGGCTAGGAGTAGCTCCTAAGGAAGACCTTATTTCCAAACAAGAGTTTGGCGGTAAATCGTTTGTTAAGGGTTATGACAGGAAGACGGAAGCTCGTTTTATTCTAAGAACTGTGGATCGGTTAGTGTCTGTTAAGATAAATCGTAAAAGTGAAAATGAGGCGGAACTAGTATCGTTTAAGTATCTAGATGGTGCAGGTGATCCCGTGGCAGATGGCTGGACAATAAGAATCGAGTCTCCTCAAGATCGTAAGGAACGCTGGGCTAGGCGTGAGAATAGCACAGCAGCAGAGTGTCCGAATCAGTATGACTATAGAGCAGTAGCATTTAAGAATCGTTTTTCAGGGCTGATTCAAGGTGACTTAGGTCGCTCATTTGTTTACGGAGATTCTGTCGTGTCTCTGATCGCAGACAGGGTGCCTATTTCACTATACTTTGGACTTCTTTCAACGATCATTATCTACACAGTGTGTATTCCATTGGGAGTTTTTAAGGCAATTAAGCACGGTTCGATTGGTGATAACTTAAGTTCTGTATCTATTTTTGTAGGCTACGCAATTCCTGGATACGCTTTGGGTGCTATTTTGGTAGTGTTCCTAGGTGCTCGTTTAGGGATGTTCCCGATCTTTGGCTTAACAAGTGAGAATTTCTCGGACATGTCGACCTGGGGGCAAATTAAAGATGTGGCACACCACACGGTGTTACCATTGATTTGTTTCGTGATTGGTGGATTCGCTTTCCTGACAATGATGATGAAGAATAATCTCATGGAGAACCTTTCGTCTGACTATGTAAGAACTGCGATGGCAAAAGGGGTGACTTTCCGTAGAGCTGTGACAAAGCATGCATTTAGAAACTCATTCATACCTATTGCTACTGGTCTGGGCGGATTGATTACCTTGTTTGTTAGTGGATCTATGTTGATAGAGCGAGTCTTTGATATTCAGGGGTTCGGCTTGCTTCAGTTCCAGGCTGTGCAGGCTGTCGATATTGATGTCATTATGGGCACACTTACTATCAGTGCATTACTTATGTTACTTGGTAATATCTTATCTGATGTCATTGTGGCATTTGTTGATCCTAGAATTAAATTTAATTAATAGAAAAAATTCATGCGTAAAATTGGTTGGTTTTTTATAATTTCGTCTATTCTGGCGATGGTGGCAGAGTATTTCTATCTGAAGTTTCCTACGATAAGTTGGGCGTTTAATATGGCGTATGATAATGCTAACTTGAGAACAGTTTTCAAGACGACTTCTGATGCGGGAGTAGATAGTTGGACTTTTGCTTGGTTTGGTTATTTCGTTGCGGTTGTTGGTATATTACTAGGTGTGTATTTTCTAAGAGCATTCCCTAAAGGTGCAGTTGTGTTACCGACTACTCTTCGCCGAATTCAAAGGTTTAAAGAAAGTAAACGTGGATACTACTCATTGTTGATTATTCTATTTGTGGTTCTCCTCGCTAGCTTTGATCAACTATTAGTAGGTAAGAAGGCAATTTATGTTAGCTATGGTGACAAGTCATTCTGTCCTGCTCTGATGCGTGAATCTATCATGGGCTCAGAGATAGGCCTTAAAGGAGACAAAGCACTTCAAGAAATTGAATACCGTAAGCTGAAAGAAACAATTGAAGAAGATGAGAGTATTAAGGGCACATGTATCATGCCGTTCATCCCGTATAATCCTACAGAAGACACAGCAGATGTTCCGTATGTAGAGCTAGAAATGAAAGATGGTGTATTGCTCAACCCAGATGGTGAGCCTATGCGTGGTCGAGTTTCTGTTCTCTACAACGGGAAGTCAGACCGAAGACACATGGTGTATGAATACCGTAATGGAGTCCGTGAAGGCCTAACTACAGGTAAGGACTTAACAGGAGATAAAGTGTATGAGGCTACCTACAAAGCGGGAGCCATAGTAAATGAGAGCTATACTGGAACAGCTATGTCCAAAAAAGACTATCTTCCTGGTCCAGATGTGGTTTTCTGTAAAGTGTTCAACCACTCGGCACCACCTATGGGGGCACATTGGCTTGGCACTACTCCAGTAGGTAATGACCTCGTAGCGTATCTATATGGTGGGCTTCAGGTAAATATCAGAGCCGTTCTTATTTATATCCCACTGATTTATCTCGTGGGTGTATCGATCGGTTTGGTAATGGGTTACTTTGGTGGCTGGTTTGACCTAGTTGTTCAGCGATTGATTGAGATTTTCTCTACGATTCCATTCCTCTTCGTAGTCATTATTTTCAGTAGCTTGATTGATTCTCAAAACAGGGGATTGATTATGATTCTGGCGATATTGGTCGGATTTGGCTGGATGGGCATGACCTATCTGATGCGAACAGCAGCGATGAAAGAGAAAGCTAGAGACTATGTAGCTGCAGCTCGTGTTTCAGGAGCTTCTACTCCACGTATTTTGTTTAGCCATATTTTACCTAACACAGTGGCGATCCTTGTTACTCTAGTTCCATTCAGTGTTTCGGCGATTATTACAGCACTGACAAGTTTGGATTATTTGGGATTTGGATTGCCGCCAGAGTATGCGACATGGGGAACACTCCTCAAAGATGGTTTAGCGAATTTTTCTAAGCCATGGCTAGTAACATCTGCATTCGTCACCCTGGTGACTACATTGATCCTAACAACCTTCGTTGGTGAGGCTGTTAGAGATGCATTCGACCCTAAGAAATTCAGCACATACAAATAAAGACTATGAAAAACTATCTATTAGCTTTTTGCTTACCCTTATCTTTCATCTTCACGTCCTGTGATGATGTGGTCACTAAAGTTGATCGACCTACTGGCTTTGAAGACTTTGTATCTAATTACAACGATCATATCGCAGAGTGGCTGGAAGAACAAATGATTGAGTTGAATGAAAAACAGGTGAAACTGGAGAAAAAACTAGCTGACTCGGAAACTCCTGAACAGAAATTGGCTGTGACAGCGGATCTGAAAGCATTGACTCGTAACAAACAAAAATATCAGAACCGCATTGATCAGAAAGAGTTTTTCTCATTTAAAGGAATCGAAGAACTCCCTCAGGAATTAGTTTGGGAAGATGGCATGGATAACCCGATTATTGGTGATCCAAGAGCTAAAAAAGGCGGAGTGTTTCACAATTACATTCGTGATTTCCCTAGAACTCTGAGGCAAATTGGATCGCAGGCGAACAATTCTTTCCGTGGAGAAATCTACGATAATATTGATATGGGCTTAGTTGGCTATCATCCGATTACTAAGAAATATTACCCATCTCTAGCGAAAGAATGGGCATTCAGTGCTGATGGCCGAACTGTTTTCTATAAACTAGACCCTAAGGCTACCTATAGTGATGGAGTGAAGGTGAGATCTAAGGATTTTGTTTTTGGTCTGTTCATTAGATTGTCTGATAATATTACAGCTCCTTTTGAGAAACAATATTACAAGGAACAATATGCAAATATCACTGTCTACAGTGATGAGGTGTTCTCCGTGAGCTTACCAGAAGCTAAGCCGTTACTTGCGTTATTTACTAGTGTTCCGAATGCTCCCCCTCACTTTTATAATGAATATGGTCCAGATTATGAAGAGCGTTATCAGTGGAGAGTTCCTCCTACTACTGGAGCTTACACTGTGAAGCCAGAAGATATAAAGAAAGGCCGTAGCGTCACATTATCTCGTGTTAAAGATTGGTGGGCGAAAGATCACAAGTTCTATCAATATAGTAATAATGCCGATAAGATTAGTTACCAAGTAATCGCTGAAGAATCGAAAGCCTTTGAGCTATTTCGTCTAGGAAAGCTCGACAGCTATCTACTAGGTGGTCCTGAAAAGTGGTATGATAAGATGGAGATTGATGAATATTTTGATGGATACATTGCTAAGGCTCAATTCTATAATGTTTATCCACGTGTCCCTAGAGGAATGTATCTAAACCTAGATCAGAAGCCGATGGATGATCTTAATGTGCGCATTGGTGTGGCTCATTCGTTGAACTTTGATAAAGTGAATACTATTCTTTACTATGGTGACGCAGACAGACTTCAGCATTTTAGTGAAGGTTTCGGGGAGTTTAGTAATCCTGATATACGAGCTCGCAGGTTCTCAATCACTAAGGCGAAAGAGTATTTTGCAAAAGCTGGTTACTCTAAAAATGATAGAGATGGCTTCTTAGTGAACGACCAAGGTAAACGACTTCAAGTAGAGATTTCTTGGGCTTCTTATCCTTTGAATGACAGAATGATGGCGCTACTTAAAGAAGATGCTAAAAAAGCTGGTTTAGACATTTTGTTAGATGGACAACAGCCAATGGTAAACTTCAAAAAAACGGTAGAGAAACGTCATAAAATGGCTTATTCAGGTTGGGGTGTGACTCCTCCGTTCCCACGTTATTTTCAGTTCTTTCACTCTAAAAATGCTTACGATGCAAAGGGGAATGTGAAACAACAAACTAACAATATTAACTCATATAGTGACCCTGAGATGGATCGTCTCTGTGAAATTGTTAGAGGAGCTAAATCGATTAAAGAGCTTAAAGATGCAGCGTTTAAGGTGCAGCAAAAAGTTCATGATGAAGCAATCTTTATTCCGGCATTAAAGACTGGTTATGTGCGAATGGGTTATTGGAAGTGGATGAAGTTCCCTAATACAAAACTCTATGAGTTCTCTACACCTGATGTCTATATTCCTACTGAGAGCTACCTCTACTGGATCGATGAAGATGCTAAGAAAGACATTCTAGATGCTAGAAAGAATAACAGAAAGATGTCAGAAACGAACAATCTATTTGATCTCTACAGAAAAGGTATTCCATCACTAGAAGAACTTGAGAAAAGAGAAATCACCAATCCATAAACTATCGTGTCAAATTCAGAAAACATATTAGAAGTAAAAGGTCTTATTACAGAATTCGAGACGGAATCTGGCTGGGTGAGAGCTGTGGACGGAGTGAGCTTCGATGTTCCTAAAGGTAAGACTGTAGGGATTGTGGGAGAGTCTGGTTGTGGTAAGTCAGTGACTTCCATGTCTATTGTTGACTTGCTACCTAAACCAATGGGGCAGGTTAATGGCGGTGAGGTTATCTTTAAAGGACGCGATCTTCGCAAGGTTGATCATGAGGAATTTTATAAAATCCGTGGAGGTGAGATTGGTGTGATTTTTCAGGAGCCAATGACTGCGCTGAATCCAGTGCACAAGGTTGGGAAACAGCTTACTGAGGTTCTGCTTTTACATAGAGATTTAACGAAGGAACAAGCTTGGCAAGAAGCGATCGATATTCTTGATAAAGTAGGAATTCCATCACCTGAACGTAGAGTGGATGAGTATCCGCACCAGCTTTCAGGTGGTATGAGGCAGAGAGTGGTTATTGCTATTGCTCTAGCATGTAAGCCGGACTTGGTGATTGCCGATGAGCCGACTACTGCGCTCGATGTGACTGTTCAGGCGCAGATTCTTGAGCTGATCAATGACATCCAAAAGGAAATGGGTATGTCAGTAATCATGATTACCCACGATCTTGGAGTGATCGCTGAAACTTGTGATGAAGTGGTGGTGATGTATGCGGGTAGAGTGGTTGAGCGTGGCTCTGTGATGAAGATTTTCAAAGAGCCTACACATGAATACACTCGTGCGCTGCTAGCCTCTATTCCATCGCTTGATAGTCCTCGTAAGAGCGAGCTAACTACGATTCCTGGAACTGTGGCATCGATCACAGATTTTGTATCAGGTTGTAGATTCTGCCAACGCATGGAGCGCACAGGAGAGACTCTGGAGATCAGACCTGAGCTAGTAGAAGTTTCACCTGACCACTGGGTCGCCGATTGTGCTTTCTGCAACAATCATGGAAAATAAATTATTATGTCAAATTTACTCGAAGTTAATAATCTCAAGATGCACTTCCCAATCCGTGGTGGAGTGACGATGAAGAATGTGGGTGCTGTGAAAGCTGTCGATGGCGTAAGCTTTGCTGTGAAGCCTGGTGAGACACTCGGTCTTGTAGGTGAATCAGGCTGTGGAAAGTCGACTCTAGGCAAATGTCTAGTGCGACTTTATGAACCGACTGAAGGCAGAATTGTTTTTGAAGGAGATGATATTACGACATTGTCACAGAGGGAACTCAGACCATTACGTAAAGACATTCAGATGATGTTTCAGGATCCTGCTGAGTCTCTGAATCCTAGATTTTCAGTGAGACAGATCATCCGTGAGCCACTAGACATCCAGCATGTAGGACATAAGTCTGAGCGTGACGAGATGGTGAAGCAGCTATTGGTAAAAGTAGGTTTGCCTGCTTCTGCGATTAATAAATTTCCGAATGAGTTCTCAGGTGGTCAACGTCAGAGAATCGGTGTAGCTAGAGCGATTGCTCTTAACCCGAACTTGCTTGTCCTCGATGAACCAGTGTCTGCGCTCGATGTTTCTGTGCAGTCTCAGGTGCTGAACTTGCTGGTAGAGTTACAGAAGGAGTTGAACATGGCGTATATTTTTATTGCTCACGATTTGGCTGTGGTGAAGCATATTTCTGACCGTGTTGCTGTGATGTATCTTGGTAAGATCGTAGAGCTCGCTGATGCGGATGAGATTTATCATAACCCTAGACATACTTATACTAAGACACTTCTTTCCGCGATTCCTGTTGCTGATCCTAGTATCAAGAAAGAGCGTATTAAGGTAGAGGGTGAGATTCCATCACCTATTAATCCGCCAAAAGGGAGTGCGTTCGGACACCGTCTGAATCACCCTAAGTATGAGGAGACTGTTGGTCTCGATATGCCATTGGTAGAGATTGAGCCAGGTCATTGGGTAGCGGCTGATCCTTGTTGTTTGTCTGAAGAAGACTACATTAAGGCTCGTGCTTTAGTTTAGAAATTAGGAGTGCTATGAGTGATATTAAAACGTTATCCGTGACCCGTCTGGTGAGGCGGATGCGGAATCTGTTAGAGATAGAGCTAGGAGAACTCTGGGTGGAAGGTGAAGTCTCTAACTTGCGTAGGCAGGCTAGTGGTCACGTTTATTTTACGCTGAAAGATGAGGGCGCACAGATTAGCTGTGTGCTTTTCAAGGGCAACGCTAGAATCGCAAAAGTTCAGCCAGATAATGGTATGAAGGTTAGGCTCTACGGTGAAGTCAGTGTTTACGAAGCTCGTGGCACTGTTCAGCTGATTGTTAGAAAAGTAGAATCAGCGGGTGAGGGAGAGTTACAGGCGAAATTTGAAGCTCTTAAGCGTAAACTTCAAGCGGAAGGTCTGTTCGAACAAGAGAACAAGAAAGCGATTCCAACATTTCCAAAGAAGGTGGGACTTATTACTTCTGGAACAGGAGCAGCATTGCAAGATATGTTGAATGTTCTTAGTCGTAGAGCTCCGTGGGTGAAGCCAGTTCTTTATCCTGTGCAGGTGCAGGGTGCGGGTGCTGAGCGAGGTATTGCTAAGGCGATCACTCGGTGGTCGGATTGGGAGAATAGCGGTCTACCTGAAGTGGATGTGATCATCTTGGGTCGTGGTGGTGGCTCGCTGGAAGATTTATGGAATTTTAATGAAGAAGTAGTAGCTCGTGCGATTGCAGATTGTGAAATACCGATTGTTTCTGCAGTGGGGCATGAGATTGATTTCACGATTGCTGACTTCGTGGCTGATATGCGAGCTCCGACTCCGAGTGCTGCGGCTGAATTAGTGGTTCCTGATGGTGAAACTTTGACTAACAGGCTTTCTAGGATGAAATCTCAGATGCTGCGTATGGTGCAGACGGATTTCCAGCGCTATGAGATCATGCTTCAGTCGATGAAACGTGGTGTCTTGTCGCAGTCTGCGGATCGCATGTTACGTGAACCGCTACAGCAGCTGATTCAGGTTCGTAGAGATTTAGATAATGCGGTCGTTCAGAATGTGAATGAGGAGGGGGCTAAGCTTGAGCAATTTTCAGTGAGACTCAATGCGCAAAAGCCTGAGAAGGTGTTAGAGAGGCGCTCTGAGCAGTTGACTAATATGCGACTTAAGCTCGATAGAGCAGTTAAGGAACAACTAGAAAAACGTCGTTCAGATCTAGATCAGCAAGCATCAATGCTCAGGACTCTGGGTCCAGAAAGCGCTTTTGCTAGAGGATTTTCAGTTACGTTGACAGAAAATGGCAAGTTGGTCACAGATCCTAGTAAAGTGAAAGCAGGTCAACGACTAGTTACAAAGCTGAAGGACGGTGAAGTGACGAGTGTGGCGGAGTAGTTAAAGTTCACTTATCGCGAACGCTTGTCTGGAGGGGGCGTTTTATGTTTCATTTGTTGGCCAATTAATTGGAATTATGCCGCCCTTTCAGGGCTAGATGTTGTTTTTCGGGCTAGAAACTAGGGCGTAGCCCTAGGCTGGCTTAGTAGGCCCCGTTGGGGCGGTTAAGGTAGAACGGTTGGTGCTTTGAAGCCTTTAGGGGGAGGGGTGAGAGTCACCCAATAGTTGTATGCTGAGCCTCGCTTGTTAGTGGCTAAGAATCAGTCTTGGTGATGTATCGCTCATCTAGAAATTAATACTCTAGAGGGAGTTTTCTGTTTTGGCCGATGGCTTGGGCGTCGATGGCGGCGATGCCTACCATGTCGACGATTTTGCTGACGCTGGAACCTAGCTGGAGGACGTGGATTGGCTTGTTGAGACCTAAGAGAACTGGGCCGATGACGTCGACATCTGATACACTGCCGATGAGGTTGTAGGCGATGTTAGCTGAGGATAGGTTTGGGAAAATGAGGACGTTAGCTTGGTGGTTTCCTAGTTTTGAAAAGGGATAGTATTGCTGACGAACTTCTGGTTTGAGGGCTAAGTGAGCTTGCATTTCACCATCGAGAATCCAGTCGGGGTGGCGCTCATGGAGTATAGAGGTAGCCTTGTGCATGAGCTTAGCTGCTTCTCCATCTGGGACGGCGCCGAAGTTAGAATAAGTGACGAGAGCTATCTTAGGTTCGATATCAAAACTACGCACGGCGGATTCAACCAGCTCGGTGATGTCTGCTACGTCCTCTGGGGTGAGGTCATGGTTGATGGTGGTGTCGGCTAGGAATAGGGGACCAGATTTAGTCATGACGATGTGCATTCCGGCTACTTTGTTGACGTCTTCTCTAGCTCCTACGATTTGTAGAGCAGGTCTAACAGTTTCTGGAAATCGTCTGGTGAGACCGCCAATCATGGCATCGGCTGCTCCAGTCTGCACCATGAAGGCGCCATAGTGGCAGCCATTGCGAACCGCTTCTTGGGCGTCTTCTAGACTGATGCCTCTACGTTGTTGCTTATTGTAATAAAGTTCTGCGTATTGGCTAAGAACTACGTCTTCGTTATCGTCTGCTGGCTTTTTAGGGTCGATGATTTGGACGTCTGGTAGTTCAATGCTGTATTCATCGAGCATTGATTGAATCGAGTCTTTGTTACCTAACAGAACTGGCTGAGCCATTTTTTCTTCGACGACTACTCTAACTGCTTTGAGGACAGAGAGGTTTTCAGCGTCGGCAAAGACAACTTTTTTGATGTCTTGCTTTGCCTTGTTTTCGATGACTTTGGAAAGTGTGTTGGTATTGCCAAGTCGGATAGCTAGGTCATGCTTATACTTGTCCCAGTCTAGGATAGGGCTCTTAGCTACACCTGTCTCCATGGCTGCTTTTGCTACGGCTGGAGCGACAGTGGTGACGAGTCTTGGGTCGACTGGTTTTGGGATGATGTAGTCTTTGCCGAATTTGAGGTTTGCATTGTTGTAAGCCATGTTGACGATGTCTGGCACTGGCTTTTTAGCTAGTTCAGCGATGGCATGGACGGCGCCGAGTTTCATTTCTTCGTTGATCTCAGTGGCTCTGGCATCGAGTGCTCCACGGAAAATGAATGGGAAGCCGAGGACGTTGTTGACCTGGTTAGGATAGTCGGAGCGGCCAGTTGCCATGATGCAGTCAGGTCTGGCGGACTTAGCATCTTCGTAGCTGATCTCAGGAGTAGGGTTCGCCATGGCGAAGATGATGCAGTCTTTGGCCATTGGCTTGATCATTTCTTGATTTAGAACGTTGCCTCTGGAGAGACCGATGAATACGTCTGCTCCATCGAGAATCTGAGCAAGAGAAGTGTCGGCAGGCACGGTGTTATTGATGAAGTCTGATTTCTTGCCATCAAGGTTGTCACGGTCTCCATGGATGAGGCCTTTGGAATCATACATGAAAATGTTTTCCTTTTTGGCTCCGAGAGAGACGTAGATTTTAGTGCAAGAAATAGCTGAAGCTCCAGCTCCGTTGACGATGATTTTAGCTTTTGAGATATCTTTTTCGACGATTTCAAGTGCATTCAAAAGTGCTGCTCCAGAGATGATGGCGGTGCCGTGTTGGTCGTCATGCATCACTGGGATGTTGAGCTCTTCTTTTAGGCGTTCTTCGATTTCAAAACAAGCGGGAGCTGAGATGTCCTCAAGGTTTACTCCACCAAAGGTTGGCTCAAGAAGTTTCACAGTGCGGATGAACTCGTCTACATCTGTGGTGTCTAGCTCTAGGTCGAAGCAATCGATATCTGCGTAGATTTTGAAGAGGAGGCCTTTACCTTCCATGACTGGCTTTCCTGCTACAGCACCAATGTCACCAAGGCCGAGGACAGCGGTGCCGTTACTGATAACTGCTACTAGATTGCCTTTTGCCGTGTATTTGTAGGCGTCGTCAGGATTGTCAGCAATCGCTAAACAAGGTTCAGCCACACCTGGCGAATAGGCTAATGAAAGGTCTCGCTGATGTGCGTATGGCTTAGTCGGGATGACTTCGATTTTACCAGGTTTGCCAGTGGAGTGGTAGTCGAGCGCAGCCTGCTTAGATGTGTCCTTGTTCATGTCGTTAGAACGTAAGTGAACTAGTCAACTAGACAAACATAAAGTGAGGATACTTCTAATTACTTTTGGATGCTCGCTCGCTGGGATCTTGGGTATTCGTCCCAGCGTGCTGGTGGGATGTCACGGTTGGCTTTTTGTTTAGCGGTGGTATCGAACTCTAACTTGGCAGCGATGGTGACGGTCTTAGTGTTGCCACGGTGCATGTTAGATTTGAGCTTGGTGAGTGAGTGTGTTCCTAGAGCTACCCATTGGATACTATCAAATTTCTTGGTTTTGAGGTTCCATTCAGCTTTGCCTAACAAATCACCTTTGTAGCTGCTCTGGTTCCACTTCGAATCTCCGATCTGAGTGAAGCTACCTTTATAGTGGATAGTGACTTTGCCATTTTTGATGGCTTTGACAGTCATCGTGAAGTCGGACTTCTTAGTATGTTCATCCCACCAAGCTGCGCAAGAGGCGATGAGGTGGCTGTGGTTGAGGAGTTTTCTGATGACAGGTAGCTGGATTTCTTCTGTGTTGCCAATGCTGAAGTTGGATGGGACTAGCTGGAGCTTTTCGTCTCTACTTAGCCAGAGTTTATCGATCTTGGTGAAATTAGGGTGACGGATATCGAATGGCTCCATTTCAGCAAATGGATAGACGCGAGCTGTGTTGCTGAGTGTGAGCCAACTTGGAGGAGGTGTGATGAATTTTTCCTTTGGCATGGAGCGATCGATCTCTCTGAGTGAGGTATTGCCTCGGCGCTCAGATTTCGACATAGCTTGATAGTCAGCGATGGCTTTTTTCAGCTGAGTATTCATGAGTGCTCGGTCTGGAACTGGCCAGCCCCAGTTGATGCGAGTGATGTATTTACCAGATGGTGTGATGATGTAGACGCCTTGGTGGATGCCATGCGGAGCCTTTTGTAGGGCGTTTTTGAGGAATTGGTATTCGGCTTTGTTCTTTTGAGAATCTGATAGGTTATTGTAGGCGACATCGCTACCAGCCATGCTGATGCAGTCGTCTTGGAGCATCTTGATGAACTCTGGATCTTGTAAGGCAGACTGCCTTATTTTTACGCCATTTTGTCAACAATTAGCACGGTGGTCGCCGAAGAATAGGATCATGACGATGGGCTTGTCTTGTTTGTAGGCTTGCTGTTGGGCTTCGAGGACGGTGTCTTTCCAGTCGATGGTGTGGTAGAGCTTTTCGGATTCTTTTTCGGAAGCGTAGGCTGCTACTTTATCATAGTTTTGCCAAGTGAGCTGGTAGGGTGCTTTTTCTTGAGCTATAGCGGATGAGGCTGCTAGTAGTCCAAGGCTAAGGCTGCAGATGAGAGTTTTCATGCCTTAAATATAAGCAAAAAATTAGAAATAGTTACGACATAATTGTTACTTCTTTTCTGAAGAGGTTGATGCAAATTCACCGTGACTCAGTCACTAGTGAGTCTCTGCCGTGCCTTCAGCACAGTGTGGTAAGGGGGCGGTTCCTAGGACTGAAGTCCTAGGATTTGGATATTTTGATCTCTTCAAGATCCTTGGATTGTGGTGAGATTTTCTTGAAGAGAGAGTATAGTCTGAGGACGAGGTTTTACATTTTGGTGGATTGAGGCTTGCGAGATGGGCGTGATTGTTAGACTCTTATTGAGTATCAAATGAAGCGATTACTTATTTTTACTCTGTGTGTGTTATTCAGCGCTTGCTCTGAAAAGAGTGAGCCTGAGGTGGTGCGTGTGGAGAAGTGGTATGAGTTGGATCGTCCTTTGGCGGAGTATCGGAAGCTTCAGCCTGATCGACCGATTCTGGTGTTTTATACTGCTGACTGGAGTGTGATGGGGCAAGCGATTCAGAAGCGTATGAGTGAGCCTCGGTTCTTTGATTTATTCTCTGATCATAGAGTGCTGCCTATGGCGGCTGATTGCACTGATCCACGAGGTGAGAGATTTGATGATTTTAATGCAATTAGACCAGAGGACATGATGATCTTTTGTTTCTCTCTGTCGAGGCCAAATGAAGATGTGAAATGGTTTCAAGTGAATGGAGGTTCATCAGATGAGCTTTATGAATTAATCCGTTCTCATCTCGAAAAATGAAAATGATATTTTTAATAGTGCTATTCTTTTTAGTTGGTTGTTCTGAGAAGAGTGAGCCTGAGGTAGTGCGTGTGGCGAAGTGGCGAAGTGTTGCCATGCTTAATAGTGGTGTATAAGAAAGCACTTGTCATTTTGAGCCTAACTAGTGGATTTATGCCGTGCCTTCAGCACGGTGTGATAAGGGGGAGGAAACCTAGGACTGAAGTCCTAGGCTTTGGATATCTGATCTCTTCAAGATCCGTGGGTTGTGGAGTTTTTCTCAGGTAGGATATTGGGTTGTAGAGGTGTTCTCTTGATGAGAGATGGTCAAAATTTCAGGTTTAAGCTGATGATTACTTTTGAGTGTGTGGTGGTGAAGTTGTTGGGAAGCTCGAATTTTTTCGGTTTTATGTTTTTTTCTGAAGCAGTGGGAATAAATATTTTTTTAAGTTCTCTAGTATGAATAGCCACTGGTTCGAATAGATTATCAATATAATTTAGCTGGTGAGTGTTTACCTATAAAATATAATAATATGATTAAGAAAATAGCTCTCAGTTCAGTAGTTTTGTCCTCACTAATGTTAGTATCTTGTGACAACGACGATAACAATAATGCGGCGGTTACTCCTGCTAGCACAAATGTTCAGATTCGATTTGATGCTGTAGGCCCTAATGGTTTTGCTCCAGTCTTGTTTGCTACTCATACTGGTGATTTTGATTTCTTTGATACAGGATCAGCAGCTACTGCACAGCTAGAGCCAATGGCTGAGCTCGGTGATGTTTCACAGATTGCTGGTTTACTAAAGAGCACTGACAATTCTGTCCAGACTACAGGGCCTTTGGCTCCTGGTGGTAACGCTACATTGACTCTAACAGTTGATGCGGCGAATAGATATTTCTCATACGCTGGAATGCTTTTGCCTTCTAGTGATGCATTTGTAGGTAACAATAACCCTATTTCTATTGATCTTCAGACGTTGATCGCAAACTCAAATGGAAACCCGATCGTGATCGAAGTGAACCGTGTGTATGATGCAGGAACTGAGGTGAATGATTTCCTCACTGCTCCTGGTGGTGGTCTCGTAGGTGCACCAGCCGGTGTGGCTACAGCAGGTGTGACAGAAGGTGCTAATATCACATTGATTTCTCCTACTCACTTTGCAGGTTATGCGAATCAAGGAACTTTTAATGGTTCTTCTTTAGATTCTGCTGCTGGTGCATCAGTAGGTAGAATTACTATCACTGTTCTACCATAGTTGGTTGAACAGCTAATTAAGTTTTATTTAGTTATCAGGCAGTAGTTTGTAATATCATTCACAGTATTGTGGTGTTGTTATTTTCTACTGTCTGTTTTTTGCTAACTACTCTTCTACTAACTACTCCAAAAGCGGTCTTTTAAGAGGCTGTCGGGCTTTGCTCGGTAACTCTCTGCGGGCTTGCGTTTCTTCTACGATGTAATTTTCTAGGTCTGCTCGCTGTTTGGTGGGGATGGTTTTGCAGTCTTTGATGAGCTGCTTGTGCTCGGGGGAGATCTTGTCGTAAGCGATGCGTGCTGCGCCGATGGTGTGGCTGAAGCCGATGCCTTTGCTGTCTACATTAGTGATTGTGGCTGCCTTGTAGGTGGTGCCATCCATGAGGTGGATTTCTGGGTATTTCTTACCGATGTAGTATTGCCAGGTGAGGAGTTCTTCGGCTTTGATGAATCTGAGTCGCTTTTGGTAGATGAAGTCTATGTCGATTTTGTCGTCAGTGAGGCGCTGGGCTTCTCTCTGCTCGGCGAGTTCTCTGACTTTTTCTAGTTGTTTGATGCGCTGGAGTGTTTCTGAGTAGATTTGGTCGAGACGAGCCTGCTCTTCTTCTAGTTCTGAAACTTCTTTTTCGAGCAGGGCTACCTTTTGTTCAGTAAGCTGGACACGGTTAGATTTCTCTTCCTGGCAGGCAGTGAGAGCAAGGTAAAGTGAGGCGAAGAGGGGGATGAGAATGTGTTGTTTGTTCAAGGCTGTTACTTTGTGAAATTGTTTAGACTTTGATTTTTTTGAGGCTGCATCTGATGCGGTAGCCTTGTTGCTGGGGCTGGGTGCCGGCTTTCTTAAACCAGAGTAAGATGTCTTTTTCTAACTGGTCGCAGCTATCTGACCAAGTTTTATCTTGGCGTAGAATGAGGATGGAGTCGCGGATGTGACTGAAAAATACTTCTTCGGCTCCGAGGTCTTTTAGCTCAGCCATTTCTTTTTTGAGAATTTGGTAGAATGCGAGTTCGTAACCATTTCCTGCTTCAACAGCAGCTCTCTCTAGGGAGATGGTGACTGCTGGGGATTCTACCTTGAGGGCATTGGCGATGGTTTCAAAGCCGATGCGCTTGAGCGTGTGGCGAATGCGGTCGTAGAGTGCGTCTAGCTGGAGGAGGCGGAGGGGGCACTTGTTCTCTAGGTAATAGACGATGCCGTCATAGACGTCGTCGACAAATAAGAATTGTGGCTGGTTAGCACGCTCGGCGGCATTCTGGATGGCTTTACGAATCCAGTGGGTGTCGTAGTCTGAGACTTGGTAGTGTCCGACTTCGATGATGGGCATATTTCCTGCGATACAGATCATAGTGATGTGGTGTTATTAGATGGGTGGGGGATCTGTTGGTAAATTATTCTTTGAATAGCGGGCGCTGGAGAGGATCTTTCCTGCCGCGGTATTCTAGCTTCTGGATTTCTCTGATGAACTCGCCTACGTCATCGAACTGTCGATAAACGGAGACGTAGCGGACGTAGGCTACGGGGTCGATGGTATGGAGCTTGTCCATGACCTTGACTCCGATAATGCCGGAAGGGACTTCAGAGAGGTGGTCTTTATGGACTTCGGAGAGGATCTCTTCTACAGCACGGTCGAGTCGCTCCATAGATACGGGGCGTTTTTCGCAGGCTTTGACGAGTCCTCTGAGGAGCTTCTCACGGTTAATGACTTGGCGAGATCCGTCACGTTTGACGACACGGAGCTCGGTGCGTTCTATTTGCTCGTAGGTGGTGTAGCGGTAGGAGCATTGCAGGCACTGTCTTCTGCGACGGGTGGAGGTGCCGTCTTTAGACATTCTGGAGTCGATGACTTTGTCATCAAGTGAGCCGCATTGTATGCACCGCATGGTTTTGTGTGTAGGGGGTTAGTAAGAGTGGTTAGGTTTCTGCTGTGGTGGGAGTTCTGATTTAGATGACTGTAGTTTAGAAAATGTCTTTGGGTAAACGGAAAAATAATTGTGAATAAGCTAGTTGTGTAGATGATTAAGGTGGCTTAAGGATAGTTTTTATGAAATTTTGATGATTGAGTGGATTTGTAGGTTTGAGGTGAAGAAATTTGAATGAATTTGAGAAATGTTAGTTCTTGGCAAATGAATTTTTAGGTGCATATTCGCAAAGAAATGTCAGCTGAGAACCAAGAAAAGATTAAGCAAAGTGAAACAGTTTCCTTCCGAGAGGATTTAATGGTGCTTACGAAGATTCGTCTGAATACGTTTGTCTTAGTGACGACGCTATTTGGTTATTTCTTGGGGTCACTGAGTCTGACTGGAGAATGGGTGCGAGATGGCTGGACGCTATTTCATACTATACTAGGCACTGGCGCTGCGGCATTTGGTAGTGCGGCATTTAATCAGCTAATGGAGATCCAGCAGGATAAACTGATGGGGAGAACTGCGAATCGACCATTGCCTTCGGAACGTATGAACGTGGTCACTGCATTTACTATTGGTTGGGTTCTTAGTGCGTTTGGGGTGATTCACCTCGGAGCTAAAGTAGGGACTTGGAGTGCTTACCTTGCTGCGGTTACGATTGTTATTTATGTGTTTATTTATACTCCGATGAAGCGGAAAACTTCTGCTAATACGCTAGTGGGAGCAATTCCGGGAGCGATTCCTCCAGTGATCGGCTGGGTGGCTGCTGGTGGAAACTGGAGTGATGGTGAGGCATGGTATTTATTTGCATTCTTATTTTTATGGCAGCTTCCGCACTTTGTAGCAATCAACTGGCTATGCCGTGAGGAATACGAGAAGGCTGGCTATGTGATGTGGAGTAATGGTGATGTGAGTGGTAAGAAGACTGCGAAGATTGCATTAGGCTTTAGTATCTGTCTGGCTCTATTGGCTCCTGTAGCTATCATCCCTGGAATCGAGTATTCTGGCTGGGTTTGGGGAATTGGTGGGTTGCTAGCTGGTGTGTATATGTGCTGGCTGAGTGTGAAATTTGGTAAGCAAGGGACACGAGAGAGTTCACGTGGCTTGTTCTTGTTCACGCTATTATATTTACCATTGTCGCTGGCATTACTTGCCATTAGCTGGAACTAAGTGTAAGGGGGACTATCTTATGAAGAAGGTAGATCAGTCCAACAAACAGAGTGAGCCAGCAGTGGCTTATGAGCCAGCGGTAAGAAACCCTGTAGCAATCCGTAATACGGTGCTTATATTGGTGGCGCTGATGCTGGTCGGCGGTATTCTCATTTTCTGGAAATACAGAGAGAAAATGGCCAGAGACTATGAGGAAGTGAAGAAAGGTAGACCTGCTCAGTCACTTGGTATTGTTACCAATAATTTCCAAATGAAGGGTGTGGATGATGAAATCCATGATTTCACTTTCTTAGAAGGTAAGATGACTCTGATGAGTGTGATCAGTGTGAATTTCCCTGAAGAATCTCAGGTGATTGTCGATGAGATGAAGCTTGCGGCGGAGAAGTTTAAAGATGAAGAGAGAATGCAATTTATCTGTATCTCGGCTGAAGCAGAAGCGGATGTGCCAGTGGAAAAGTTAAGAGAATTTGCTATTAAGATCGGCATTCCTGTGGAGCAGACTGAGCAGTGGCTTGTGCTGACTGCGAACCATGAAGGTCGCTTAGGATTTATCAAAGACAGACTGAAGCTCGGTATCGTGGGAAGTAAGGATAAGGAGGGCAACCTAGCATTACCTGACTTGATGAAACTAGTGGATCCTACGATGAAGTTGAGAGGTGAGGTGAATGATTTTGCGTTTAATTACTATCGTTCAGAAGATGAGCGAGTGCTTAAGCATATTGGTGAGAATCCTGAGCTTCTTGAAAAAGAGGATGTCAAAGAGATTGTGAGTGGTGAGAAGAGTCTAGTGACTCGTAAACGCGACTGGATGTATAAGAATATCAACTACATCTTAAACCTAGAGCAAGCCAATGTGGAGGCGATCAAGAAGGCGAATCGCTCGAACAGGTATGAACTACCATTATACATTGCTGGTGGCTTCGTGTTGTTTATTATTATTGCTGGATATCGCTTGAAAGTGAAGAGAGCTAAGAAGAAGTGATTTTGTAAAAATAGTATTAATTTTAACTACAAACCTAGAAAATAATGGAAGCAAATGTCGATGAGAAAAAAGCGGGAGCGAAGAAGCAGATAATTATTATTTATACTGTCGTCGCTCTACTAGCGGCTGGGATGCTAACGTGGTTTTTAAAGCTAGCTGATCATTCTGAAGTGCGAGCTAAGACGACTGCAGCAGAAGGAATAGCTAAGGCTAGAGAGCAGATGAAGAAGACTGTCGTTGATAGCATTGGGCAGATAAAGCTGCTCGATCTGACTGCTGATATGAAGGCGGTAAACCAGCTTGGTAAAGAGGTATCTATGCAGGATCTCAAAGGTAAAGTCTGGGTGTTTGCTCAGTTCTATGGATCATGTCCAGAGTGTAATAGCACTAATCTAGGAGTGCTCAAGGAGCTCTATGAAAAATATAAGGGCAATGAGAATTTCCAAATAGTGACAGTAAGTGTGAAGGCTGATGAAGACGCTGTGACTCTGATGAAGAATATGGCAGATGGCTACGAGGCAGATGTTAAGAACTGGTGGTTTTTGAGTGCTGATGTCGAGCGAGTGAACGAATTTTGCCAGAAGGAGATGGGCTATATGAAATTTGCAGCAAATAAAGTGAAGAAGAACCCTGGACCAGAAGATATGTTAGGCGAAATTAACCACGATATGAGAGTTGCTGTCTTTGACGCTGATATGGGAATGTGGGCGCACGTAGATTTATTCAGACCGATGAAGGCTCACGATACTTTGGGTGCAGAATTGGCGCATGATAAGCTTTTCCTTACGGTGGAGTGGTGCTTAAAGCAGCTAGAAAATAAAAAGAACTAATCAAGATGAGTGACTATAGTGAATATCTGAAACGTCCAGCTAAGGCTGGCAAGGGCATAAAAATAGTGATTTGGTTGCTGACTGCGGCGGTGCTTATTTTGGTGGGGTTGATGCGTCAGTATAAGTTTGATGTAGGTATTGATTTCTCTTTCTTGCCTCCTGTTCACGCTCTGCTGAATACTTTAGTAGCGTTTTGTCTGATCGTAGCTGTGATGATGATTAAGAAGAAGAATGTGAAAGCGCATAAGACTTGGATCGGACTAGCGATGCTATGTTCTGTGCTGTTTCTTCTCTGCTATGTGGCGTATCATTTTACTGTCGAGGAGACGCTCTATACTGGGCAGGGGGCGATGCGATATGTGTATTTCTTCTTCCTTATCACGCACATTGTTTTAGCAGGTGTGAGCTTGCCGTTTATCCTTTATACTTGGATGTATGGGTTTACTAATCAGTTTGAAAAGCACAAGAAGATGGCTAGATGGGTATTCCCAGTGTGGCTATATGTGGCTGTGACTGGGCCTATTTGCTACCTTTTGTTGAAGCCTTATTATTAAAGTCTACATCGCTAGCGCTCTGGAGCATCCTCTTGGTAAGGCTGAGGGGTCTCGGCCTATTAGCGTGAAGCTTTGAGGATCGTGGTAGATGGCTAGGTCTTGAGTGCGGATGGCTAGACATGATTCCACATTGGCTAGATCATAAATTACTAGGTAGCCCATTTCTCCAACACCTACTTGTTCACCATTCTCTGGATGGATGACTTTGATTCGAGTCGATGGTGGACCTATGTGTGGAGCGCCTATTCCAGAGGTATAGAATTGGCTAGAAAGCTCAGTCATAGAGTATTCGTTCCAAATGTTAGATTCTGCGATCTTGAGATTTTGCTCAAAAAGGAGATAGAGCTCTTCTTTGCTGAGTGATCTTTCAGTTCCTTTGTAGCCACCAGTTTCTAGAGCCCAGCTTGCTGGAGCAAACTGGAGCTTAGAGCCTAAGTCTTGTAAGGCATCGAATACCTGCAAAAAGGCGAGTGCTGTGCCCAGTAGAGTAACAGGTTGGCCTGACTGGGCTGCTGCGATGACTTTAGAGATATCTACGATGTTATCGGTCATGATGAACTCGGCTGTGGGGCAGATCTCTAGCTTGAGCGTTTCGAACATGTGGGAGAGAGAGGAGTGGGGAGTATCCTTTCCAGAAGGGGTGAGGATCAAGGTCTGAGGGTGAAGAGGCGGGAGCTTGCAGTGCTCCCAGCCAGAGAGGATAGATTTTTCGTAAGTGGAGGTGTTAGAGAAATGGTGAGCACCTTTAGTCTCAGTAGTGGTGCCGGAGGTTAGGAATGTAGTTTGCTTTTCCTTGTCAGCTAGACAGCTAGGGTTGTTAGTAGATTTGAATGCATCAGTTGGAAGTGCTGGTATCTCGCTCCAGTGCTTTACTGCGTCTGGAGAGATTCCTAGTGCACGGACGTAATTAGCGTATGGGGTATTTTCTTTCACTTGATGATGAAAGAGATCGATGAAATCCTGATCGTTAGAATTCACTAGTTTATCTGAAGTTGGCATATTGTATGTCTGCTGATTTCTTAGCTGAATGTGTTGTCATTTGGTAGAAAATTATTTGAATATAAGTGTGACAACTCATGCGATTTAACTAATGATGAATTATATCGATGATTCTAATTAGTCATATTAGTGATCAATTATATATCTAGGTATACAAAACAACAAAAAACAAAACACACACTATGCACAATATTACAAATATCCTGGGCGCCTCTGACTTTATGGCGACCTTTAAAAATTGGACTAGCACAGTGACTGATTTCTTCACAGATCTTGGTCCTATTGGTCAAATCCTCCTCGTTCTATTTATCCTCTGGATAGGTAAAATCTTCGTCAAATGCGCTGGTAAGATCGTAGAGAAAGCACTCTCGAAGACTAGCCTAGATGACAAGATAGCAGCTAAGTTCGGCCATGACGTCAATGTCTCAGGTGGAATCGTAGGCTTCGTAAAAGCGATTCTCTTCCTCTTCATCCTCATCTTCGCACTGGATGTGGCGGAACTAGGTGATGTGAAAAAACCGCTAATGAGCATCTTTCAAGAGATTCTCGAATTTATCCCAAATCTCCTTGTTGCTGGTATTCTAGCTTATGTGGTTATCCTCATTGCTGGACTCCTTAAGAAAATCATTACTGATCTTCTTACCGTTTCAAAGGTTGACGAAAGACTCGGCTCTGTAGCTGGGACGACTCCTATCAGCAGTGCAATTGCTACAGCAGCATATGCATTCTTCCTACTTCTGTTTACTCCAGCGATTCTTGACGCTCTCAAAATCGAAGCAGTTTCAACACCTATCAAAGGTATCGTAAAAGATATCATGGATGCAGTTCCTAACATCGTTCTTGCAGGTGTGATCATCTTCATCGGTTGCCTCATCGGTAACATTGCTAAGCGTCTTGTTTCTAACCTACTTCAGGCTACTAACGTAGACACATTCCCAGCTAAGCTAGGAATCAACGTTCCTGCTACTGGTTCACGCTCTATCTCATCTATTGCTGGTGTTCTAGTAATGGTGACAGTGATCGTGATTTCACTCACATCAGCTATTGAGCAACTTAACATCAAGATTCTCTCAGACGCTTCTGAAGGTCTCTATGTTGGATACTTCAAGATCCTTCTTGCTCTTATCATCCTTGTGGGTGGTCTGATCGGTGCACGTTTTGCTCATGATAGCCTCGTAGAAGGTAACCCAACACTTGCGAAATATGCTAAGTGTGGAATTACTGTTCTTGTAGTTGTTATTGCTCTTAACCGTTCTGGTCTTGCAAACGGACTTACTGATCTTCCATACGAAGTAGCTATCTACGCTGCTGGTGTGGCACTTGGAATCGGTGGCGCTATCGCTATCGGTCTTGGTGGTCAGACATTCGTTTCACGTTGGTTAGACAAGCGTGGCTAATCCTTACTTTTCAAAGTAAATTAGTTAATTTCTAAAGAAATATAGATAATTAATACCTTGGAGTTAGTGTGCTATTTAGCGTGCTAGCTCCATTTTTTTGCTTTAGTCATAGGCTCTCATCTAGATGTTACGAAAATCTTAATCATTTCTTGTGAGTGTAGCTTGACTTTTACACAAATGAGGATGACGGTTAAGCATCTTCTGCAGTGATGAGAACTTCAGAATCTCAGTAGATAAACTAAAAAATAACTAATTAATACCACCCATCCAAAACTATGAAAATTTCAAATATCCCATTAGCAGCACTGGCAATTGTTTGCCTAGGCGGATTAGTATCTTGTTATCCTATTCAAGCCTCACCGGCTACTCAGAAGAGAAATGCAGAGAAGTCTGCTGCAGCTGCTAAAGTTAAGGCGCAGGCTGATGCAAAAGCAAAAGCTACTAAAAAAGCTAATGAGACGACTAAGAAGGTAACTAAAAAGGTAGTTAAACCGATTACAGGAATAACTGGTGCCAATACAGGTTCTACTGACGCAACAAACAATAAGACTGTTACTAAGAAGGATCCAGTCGTAGTGAAGCCAGCTATCCCAAAGGTGGTGAAGTTCGCTGCTCCTGTTCCTGGAAAAGATGGGTTTGTTTTCAATCCCTACACACACAATCAGGTAGATGTGCGTGGAATCCCAAGTGGCACTAAAGTAAGAGACCCGCATGATAACAATCCTGCTCACATCTTCAAAGTGCCTTAGCGAGCACAGTCAGTAAAAATACTGACACAAATTGCTAGATAATTTTCTACGCCGATTCTTGAGTCTTGCATTCGAGAGTCGGCGTATTACTTTGTCTGGGCATGATCAAAAAGGTAGCAATATTAGGTTCTGGGCTGTTAGGAGGCTCGGTCGCTCTGGCAGTGAGAAATCATCTGCCTAACATCCAGCTCACACTCTGGGGCCGTAGAGAAGAACCTCTCAAGGTAGCGCAGGAGCTAGGTATTGAGAATACGACTACAAATTTAGCTGATATCATAGATTCTGATTTGATCATTCTGTCCACTCCTGTGGGAGTGATGGGAAGCCTAGTTTCGCAGATCATAGATCTCCGTGATGATAGAGGTGAAGACTGCATCATCACTGATGTGGGTAGTGTGAAGAGGTTGACTCATGAGACGATTGAGCCATTAGTGAAGGATAAGAATATTCACTATGTTGGTAGTCATCCGATGGCTGGGTCAGAAGTAGCGGGTATCGAAGGTGCTCGTGAAAATTTACTCAGTGGGGCTGCATGCATCGTTACGCAGCAAGGGGAGATCGAGGGAGATGTCGTTTCGCAGGTGATGGAGATAGTGGTGAACTTCTGGTCAAGTCTCGGCTGTAAAGTGCGTAGGATGAGTGCGGAAGACCATGATTATGCGGTGGCTAGAATTAGTCATTTCCCGCATGTTCTCGCCTGTATTGGGGCCAAAGTAGGTCTAGAATACGAAGACATAGCTGAACTAGCTGGTGGCGGACTGAGAGATACGACACGAGTGGCATCTGGTGATGTGGGCTTGTGGTCGGAGATTTTGTTAGAGAATAGAGATGCGTTGCAGAGGTCACTAGCGCAGAGTATTAGTGAGCTGGCGCAGTTTCAGGAAATGCTCAGAATCAATGATGAGGAGGGGATGCATGCCTACCTTACAGAAGCAAAACGAAGAAGAGATCTTCTCTAGTAGTATAAACTTTTAAATTATAAGAAACATGGAATCATTAACGATAGAGCCAATTTCTGGCGTCAACGGGGAGATCAATTTACCAGGGTCGAAGAGTCTTTCTAACAGAGCATTGTTACTCGCTGCTTTAGCTGAAGGAACTACTGAGATTACTAATTTGTTAGACAGTGACGACATCCGTCACATGCTGAATGCGCTTAAACTGTTAGGTGTGAAGTATGAGCTTTCTGAGGACAAGACAGTTTGCAAGGTGCAGGGACTAGGCGGAGCATTTCATCATAATGCAGCCGAGCCGATTGAGTTGTTCTTAGGTAATGCCGGAACTGCGATGCGTCCACTGTGTGCAGCTCTGTGTCTTGGTTCAGGCGATTACTTGCTGACCGGTGAGCCAAGAATGGAAGAACGTCCTATCGATGCTTTAGTCAATACTCTGAGAGTGGCTGGCTGTGAGATAGAGTGTCTCAAGACTGAAGGTTACCCTCCGCTGCATATCAAAGCTAATGGCATGCGTGGTGGCAAAGTAGAGATTGATGGTAGTATCTCTAGCCAGTTTCTGACTGCTCTGCTGATGGCGGCTCCGATGGCATCTGAGGATATGGAAATCCATATCGTAGGTGAGCTAGTGTCTAAGCCATACATTGAGATCACTCTCGATATTATGCAGAAATTTGGCATCAGCGTGGAGAATGATAATTACCAAGTATTCCGAGTCAAAGGTGGTCAGCTCTACACGGCTCCGGGAAAGTTTTTAGTAGAAGGTGATGCTTCATCGGCTTCTTACTTCATGGCTGCGGCTGCGATTAAGGGTGGCGAAATCAAGGTCACAGGAATTGGCAAAAGTAGTGTGCAAGGTGATACACAGTTTGCTCAAGTGTTGGAAGACATGGGTGCTATCGTGGAGTGGGGCGATGACTACATTTCAGTCAAAAAAGGTGAGCTTAAGGCTGTGGATCAGGACATGAACCACATTCCAGATGCGGCTATGACTATTGCTACGGCAGCGCTTTTCGCTAAGGGGACGACGGCGATTAGAAATATTTATAACTGGAGAGTCAAGGAGACTGACCGACTATTCGCTATGGCTACTGAGCTGAGAAAAGTCGGTGCTGAAGTTGTGGAAGGGGAAGATTTCATCGAAATTACCCCACCTGCGAATCTGAGCGATCTGAAGCATGCTGCGATCGATACTTATGACGATCACCGTATTGCGATGTGTTTCTCACTGGTAGCGCTCAGCGATACAGCTGTGACGATCAACGATCCCGGCTGCACTGCGAAGACTTTCCCAGACTACTTCGAGCGCTTTGCTGAGATTTGTGTTTGAGTAGTTGGGCAGAATCGATAGCTTGAATTTATGCACGTTACTTTAGCTAACATCTTTAAAACCTATGTTAGGCAGAGAGTCTTTAATGACTTGTCTGTGGAATTTAGCGAAGGCGAGCTGATCGGTCTGTTAGGTGTGAATGGAGCGGGGAAGACGACTCTGCTCAGAATTCTAGCTGGCGTCTGTGGCACAGATAAAGGTGAGGTGAAGTTCGATGGTGAAGCCTTTAACCGTGATAACGTAGAGCAGCGTAAAAAGCTGATGTATGTGCCAGATGTGCCGATGCTTTTCAATAATGTTAGCGGACTGGAGAATATCTCTAGGATGATGAAGCTGTGGGGAGTGAGTCGTGATAGTGATGAAATCGTCTACCTGTTAGATAAGCTATCGATGCTGGAGTATGCTAAGAAGCCAGTGGCTACGCTATCCCGTGGGCAACTCTATAAAGTTGGCCTTATTTGCCTGATGGTAGTAGATCCAGATTTGGTTTTGATCGATGAACCCTTCGCATCAGGCATGGATCAGATAGGTCTCAATGTGTTCAAAAAATATGCACTGGATGCGGTGAGCCGAGGCAAGACCGTGGTCTTCACTACGCAGATGCTAGATCTAACCAAAGACTTTGCTACTAGAGTGTTATTCATTAAAGATGGGCAATTAGCTCTGGATGGGAGTCATGCTAAGCTAGCTGATAGTGAATTATTGGGGAGCCTGTTGGGCGAAACTTCTGCGACTGAGATTTAGTCATGTCGCTTCTATCAGATAAGAAAGTAAGCCAAGAGCTAGAGCGTAGCTGGAAGGCTAAGCTGAAAGACAAGCATCTGAAATGTGAAAGAGTCTCATCAGAAACTAGTGTAGGGCGACGTCTATATAATTTACTAGTGGGTGGATTCTGTTTGGGGATATTGACATTATTAGTAGCTCGTTCAGTCGAGGAGAATGGAGAATTGAGGGTCTCATTACTCTCCGGCGCTTTGTTTGTGATGGCTCATGCTGCAATGACTTTGACATTGGGTTTATTAGCTCCACGAGATGGACATTTATTAGCTAATACTCCAATCTGTGAGAGTTTAGTTAAACGTTATACATTGAGACCTTGGTATAAGGCTCTCTCCATATGGGCTGTTCTTTTGGTTTATGTAATCGCTATTTTAAGCTGTCGAAGCTCTTCACCGCTCTGGTTATGCGCAACCGCTGTAATAGTTAGTTTCTTATCTGGTGTTGCTATAGCTCTTTTATTGAGAATAAGACTGCTATTCATTATCATAGCAATGTTAGTTATTCTGCGGTTTTCTGCTGACTCACCATCAATTGTATCCTTTTTAGAATATGGTTTGCCTACTTCTTGGGCTTTATTACTGTTAGATAATGACTCAACTATTGAGATGAGTGTTCTATTGGTCGCTATATCTGGTGTGATGGCAGTATATGCGACCTGCCAACTTCTACAATATGTGCGACAATGGAGATACAGTAGAGAAGTGTTTGATTATGATTTCTACTACGATGAACTAGCAGAATGTGACTATGAGAAAATCGCTAATGATGAAGGTGATATCGTTCTTAATACAGAATCGACAGGAGGCTGCTTTGATCGTTTATTGAATCGGATGTTGTCACCAAATCAGAAAATTTTAGTCGAGCTGTATCCTCAGGGGAGCCTAACAAGCTCAATGAAGTGTGTATTTCTATTCGCTCTTCTAGCATTTGGGTTGTCTTGGCTACAAAACAATATCGAGATCAACGAGGGCATCATGCCAATCATAAAATGGATTAGTGTGGCATCTGCAATTTTCAGCGTATGTAAAATTCTACCTACTTCTTTACCAGCTTCGTGCTGTTTTAGGTGGGTGTTCACTGAGAATTTGACTCAGCTGAAATTTCCTACCTTGGCGCCAATTAGCATGATTGATCTCTGTAAGATCCAATTGAAAGCATCTTTTGTTAAATCTATCTTTGCCATTCCGATAGGGACTCTATTATTGAATTATTTCATTAAAGATATTGGGTGGAAAGAAAGTCTACAAATGGCTGTATTTATCTATTTGTCTGCCTCGGTCATTTATCTGAGTAATCTAATACGATATGGTGATAGTTTACGTATGCGGTTCTTGGGCTTTAGTCTGATGGGGTTATTTTCGTTGCTTGTAAAAGGAGTTTTAGTCTATTTGATCATTAATTGCATTGCTTTATTATCTCACGGAGACATCGGGTATATCTATTACATCTCACTACTAGGGCTTGTGATTTTAGGATCGTTAGAGCTATGGCTCGCACTTCTAGACTACAGAAACATGCGTTTGGATAAGGTGTATCAGGAGAAATAGGCACTAATGTCATGAAGTTTGCATTTGCTGGGGTTAGTGCTTTTCAATTT
>CAKZNV010000087.1 GCA_937132085.1 uncultured Rubritalea sp.
AAGCCAGAGATCGACGTAGCAGAAGGCCACATCGATCAGCTAGACTAGAACTTAGTGTCATTTGCTAGAAAATAAACCCTCAAGACATCACACCACCAGCATTAATTTGCTTGGTGGTTTTGTCTTAACCGTGAAAACCCATGAGTGAAATAGAACATAGTCGTGTCCTCGAAATAGTAGAAAAATTAGAGCTAAAAGATAACGACACAGAAGTGGCCATGAGCCTCATCGCACACGAAGTCCAAGCAGATGACCATGCTGTCCAAGAAGATAGACTTACTACTTTGGAAGGGCTGGCTGCTGGGAAAAATAAGCAAATGTGGGTCGTTTGGACGCTGTGTATTCTTGCGGGGCTTGTGTTCGTAGGTAGCTTCATGAACCATGTCAATACAGACGTCTTCAATCAACTAGATGGCGGGGTCAGTGAGGAGACGGAGAAAAAATTGTTAGAAAATAGAAAAGTCTACACCGAGCAAGAGAGACTGATTCTTTATGGTGATGAAAACTATAGCAATAGAGAGGAGAGATCCTATCACCTGTGGCAGTCAGACATTGGTAATGCTCAGTATTACATAGAATACTGTATCATTGTCTACGGTCAGACGAATAGCTTCCCTCATGATATGGTCGAGGTAGGTGAGCGGATAGATCCTGAGAATGCTTGGTATTTACTGATGAAAGCACATGAAATTATCGTTCAAGACTATGGAGATTATTCTAAGCGTGGATCTATAGATGGGGATAGATTGGTCGAAATTATCAAGCCTAAGGTCAAATCAGTCGAATTGAACCCATTAGCCTGTGAGCTGACCCGTTGGAGAATTAATGATGCTGAGAAATTTGAGGTAGTGATCACTCTCATAAAGCAAAGCTTTGAGAAAAAAGTGCTGACTGATTACCAAATAGAACTCACAGAAAAGAGGCTAGCAATCATCACGGAGGGAGCTGAATATGACATGCTCAGCTCGCTAGAACCGATCGTGGCAACGTATGGCATGATGGGATCTGGGATGAGATATATGAGTGTTGGTAGTGTCGTGGAAGCCTACTTAGTCCAGCTGAGTGAGAGGGCTACTCCTGCTGATGCGGAGGAGGTAAGAGCTTGGATGAATGGTTATTTAGCCCACCTCAGGAAGATGTCTGAAAGCCCAATGCTGATTGATGGCTTGGTAACTCTACAAGGTCTACGTAGTTCGATGTCAGCAATGCTTATAGCAGCGGAGAAAGCCGGTTTAAAAGAGGAGGCAGCCAAGATATCTGCTACTATAGCGCAGTTAAATGCTGAGAAAATAGTGATGGAAGCGCCTAAAGAGCATAACCAAGAGATGAAAACGAAAGCATCTATTTTTGCTTGGATGTCTTCTGGATTCAGCAATAATAAAACGGTTAAGCCTGTCGGCTATGATATGGAGAAATTTAAGCCTACTAGAATCGCTGAGCAGGCATTGGTTGGTCGAATTTTCAGTCATTCATTGATTAAGCTTTTCGGAGTTATCGTCGCCGTATTACTGATTTTCCGAATGACCAGACCCAAGCTGGTGTATAAGCTAGGTGTGAAGACTCTGGCACGGTTGTCATTCATGGACTGGAGCATGATACTTGGTTTAGGCGTAGTGATTCCAGTGGTTTACTATGCATGGGTCGTTTCGTCTACTGGGTGGAGTGCACGTGAGTATGCCTTTACTTGGCCCAAGCCTGGTTACATTTTTGGCTATCAATTTTTAGGGATGCTTTTGCTAGTTATTACCATGAGTAGAAATATCCTCAGATTTCTCCTGTTTAAGAGATCCAATAGGCTTATTGCTAAACCTAGATTATGGAGTTGGTGCGCCAGTCTCTTGGCGTTCATTCTTATCCCGTTTTCCTACTACCTGTCTACCGGTAGCCTAGTTGTTAGCCTAGTTTGCGGTTTAGTGTTACTGTATCTGCTGATCTGGCAGTTAGTCGGCTTATGGAAGATGCTATTTAGAGTGGAGTCTAGGTTTGGTAAAGCTGGCTTAGGCTTAGGATCTTGTGCTATCTTGTCTCTATTGATCATTTGTCTGCAAGTGTTAGCAATGTTTCACCATAAAGAGGAAATTCACTGGGTCGGCAAAGATGAATACTTCATCGCCACTAAAGGAGAAGCCCTGCCAACAATCCATGAACGCAATGTGGCCAAACAGCTACAAAAAGAGAATAAAGAAAGACTCGACCGGTTAGATTAAAAATGAAGATGCGAACATTTCGTTCAATTATTTTAAGGTTATCTTCAATACTAAGAATTAGACGGATTTTTATACTCCTGTTGTCTGTCTGTTAGAGATTTAATGATTTTGATGAGGGCTAATCCTGAAACTAGGAAAAATGTGGAGCTAATGGAGACCATGAGATTGTCATCAAGATTTTCATTCATGATGTAGACAAAATTTGTGATACTTGAACCAACCCAGCCAGTCCACCAGACAGCGACTAGCACAGCTGACTTCCCTTGACCGAAAGTGGCAGTCCACATTTCTTTCATAGCTTCAAATGGCTTCCATAAGCTAGCAATGGGGATAAAATACCAAGCAATTGACCAGCCAGGAGTGATCGAGGGTGTAGGAAGGTTTTTCAACCTAGCTAGATTCCAGCTGTTCTGCATCGTCTTGGATGACCAAAAGAAAAAGACAAATCCTGTGATATAGAGAAAGACTGCAGCTGTGTTCTCTAGTTGCTCGCTATAGAGATCATTAAAAATATAAACATAACTGTAATAGAGGTCACCTATGAGACTTGAAATGATTCCAAAAATTGACAGATAAGCACAAGTTTTAGTATCAACCAGTGAGGTAACTGGATGATCTAAAGTCTCCCGAACATCGTCATTCAATATGTTGGTCGTCTCAGGAGTGCTATAGGGATTTGAGGATTCATCATCGTTCATGAGAGCACGCTACATTCTAATTTTAAAATGTGAAGTTAGATCGTAGAGTGTAGAATTCCAGCATTTAGATGGTTCCGTGATTTCAGTGGCTTCAGTGGTTCAAAAACCAACAAGCCAAGGCTTCATCGTCCAACATTCGTGATCATTAGTGTAGATTCGTGGTAAGCACCG
>CAKZNV010000088.1 GCA_937132085.1 uncultured Rubritalea sp.
CACCAACGGTGTGACCTATGCTAGCCTTGGGCAACGCCCAAGGTCTAAAACCCCACAACCTCACCAGCCCTGAAAGGGCGGCATAACTCCAAAGCGAAAGCTTCAACGCCCCTCTTGACGTCTATTTAGCAAATCGCTATCTTTGCGTCGTAACATCAACAACCTGTTCTGCTAAAAATGAAATATCTATTATCATTCCTAACTTTTCTCATATGTAATGCCTCTCAGGCTGCAGAAGTAAACCCATTACCAACTTTTTCCCCTGAAAACCTTGTTCAGCTTTTGGATGAAGGAAATATGAAAGAAGCTAATCTCATTTACGAAAAAAGCATATTGAAAAACATTAATTTACTTTTTCTCTGGCACAATTTATCCCACTCTCGTAATGGAGCTAAGAAAATCTACGAGAAAGATAATTTGATCATTTTAGAAGGTAATCCGTGGATTCGTAGTGGTGATAGCTTAATTGAGACATTAGATGGCAAGAAATCTCTTATCAAGATACACAAAAAAACTATGCGAATAGTATATGTCCAAGGTGAATTTATACAAAGCCACCTCCTAAAATAAAAAATACAGAACCAGTCGCAGAAGCCCCCCCCTCACACTGTGACGGTTTCTATAGCTTTAAAACTAACTAAAACCTCAACTCCTTCGTCCAAGTTCGCTCCCACTTCAGGGTTGGCTACGCTAGATCGTCATGCTAAAAATGAAAAAAATCATCACCCTTGCAATAGTTTTGGGAGCTCTTGGAGCTATCTATTTCATCATGGATCCACTACAGGGGGATCTGACAGCAATGAAAAAGAATCAATATATTGAATCTACAATCACAAAGTTGAAAAACTTTAACCCATCCACAGTAAAGCCTCTAGAGACAGGATCAAAAGGAGAATACTATGCATTTGATGGTGATGGAGACTCTTTTCTTAAGCTAAAAGATGGCAGTTGGATATACGTTATATCAAGAACGATTCATGCAGATACAGATTTCGAGCGTATGATAGGAGATATTCAGTTGGCAGTTGATAACTCTGGCACCATATATAAGGGAACAGAACATTGGTGCGGAGCTAAGCTAGTCGAATCCAAAAACATTGAAGGGACTTCAATTGAAAACCTCCTAAAAACACTCAATCTAACAAAGCAATAAAAATGGCATAACTAGTAGCAGTAGCCTACCTGACGTTATACTAAAAATACAAAACCTCCATTTATGTCATTAGAACTCATCAAAGAACTAGACGAACTATACATGAAATTAGAGGTAAACTTGAGCTTCTTTAGTCCCCGTCATGAGAAAGTCATCGTGGATGTATACCAAGCAATGGGAGGGATAGAAGGCGGAGGTTTAGTAAGTTTCTGGAGTGCCTATATACCACAGAAACGAATGATAAAATCTTTCCGAATACTAGGAGAACATGAAATTGCTGACATTCTAGCTGAGTCGAAATGGATAAAGAAAAGTGCTCAATCTGGTCAAAAGGTAACTCGTGAAGAATATTCAGACTTTAATACTTTGAATACAGAACTCTGGAATAACCTTAAAGGAGTTCCTAGTAAACTGATCAAATACGCAAAGAAGCAAAACTTATTATAAAATAACAATAACTACTAAAAAATGTCCACGCACTATCTTGCTATGTTAGAACGTTCGCCTAACGTATTGCGATGAGCACAGTGAAACGATTTTCTATAGGCAATTGGAACCTACTGATACTACCCTTAATTGTGCTTTCGCTTGTTGCGTTTGCTCTCGAAACTTTACCCAACTTATCAGATAGCTCGAAAACCTATTTAAGGTATTTCGAAATTTTCTCTGTAGTTATCTTTTCAATCGAATATCTAATCAGAATAATCTGCAGCCAGGCTAAGTTCAGATACATATTTTCATTTTATGGCCTGATTGACCTATTGGCTATCTTACCATTCTATTTATCACTTGGTGTAGACTTACGGACACTAAGAGCGTTCAGGCTTTTTAGATTATTCAGGCTTTTGAAACTAGCTAGATATAGCTCAGCAATGAGACGTTATCATAAAGCATTTCTCATAGCTAAGGAGGAATTAGTGCTATTTGGCACAGCTTCGATGATTGTATTCTATTTAGCTTCAGTGGGGATATACTATTACGAGAATGAAGCTCAACCAGAAGTATTTGCCTCTGTGTTTCACAGTATGTGGTGGGCAGTAGCCACCTTAACGACTGTCGGATATGGCGATATATACCCGATCACGGCAGGAGGAAAGGTGTTTACATTCATCGTTCTGCTGATTGGTTTGGGCTTTGTAGCTGTTCCTACAGGCTTGTTTGCATCAGCATTATCTAAGGCTAGAGAAGATGACTCAGATGAGACGTAATAAGTAAATGCGGGGTAAACTGCTCTCACCCGATTTTTGATTTTATTGGGAATTGACTGCTGAGTGATCTATTTTTTAACATCGACCTTTGATAGGGAGAATGTTCTACCTAATCTAAACGTCCTAATAAAACATGAAACCTGAAGCCCCTGAATTCAACGACCTCCTATGCGCTATAAGTGATGAGTCAAATATAGCTAAAGTTCTCAGTATCGTTAAATCAGGAATCGACATAAATCGTCCTACTAGAGCAGGCTGCACACCACTGATGTTTGCTGTTATGCCGAATGAGTATGGTGACCACAATACAGCAAGAGCCACATACGAAATGGTAAAAGCCCTGCTAAGTTCAGGAGCCAAAGCCCCTCCTACTGACAAATTTGGAATGACCGCACTTGACTATGCAAATCAGTGGATCGATCCAAACTGGAAGGATATGCATGGCGACCCTGCTGTTGTGAAATTTAACGACGAGGAGATCATGGTCTTTAAGAAAACTATTGAGTTAATTGATACAGCAATACAAAACTGAATGGTATAACAAGACGTATCATTATAACCGTATTCACCCCTTTATACGACATCCTGTTCATTCAGAATAAATTCATGAAACTCACCAACAATGAAAACAATCAGATTTATAATAGTATATTTTTTCATTAGCTCTGCATTCGTAGTTGCACAAAATCCAGATGGAATCTCGTCAAAAGCACTTGAGAAACATGTCACCACCATCAAAAAACATCTAGACCTAGATCGCTGGACCGTAGAAGCAACTCCTGAGTCAATTATCATTAAATCGAAGTTTAAAGTAGATTTGCAACGAAAAGATCATCTATTTGGCCAGCTTCCTAAATCTATTACTTACCGCATTGAGTTACTCTTTAAGAAAGAATTATCAAAAGTAGAATACATCAAGCTAGCAAAGAAACGAACTGAGTATGCTGCTATTTTGAATTATGGAGCTAAGACTGAAGCCGAAAACTCTGCTGCTATAAAATTTCTTGAGGAAAATACTCTACCTCGCTACGGATCGATTGGGGCATACTCAGTCTATTGCGTTACCTCAGAGTCGATTATCACCTACCTTGAACGAGGTGAAACTTATTCGGAGGTGAAAGCCGCCTTAGCTACTATAGATCGAGTCTTTTGGGCTAGAGGACTAACCCACTTTAAAAATTAAAGCTATTATCACCCCTAAACTAGTTTTTAGTGTGCACAGTGAACATCTAAGTTAGCCAAAGAAAAAGGGGGAGCCTATACTTCACCATGTTCATACCCCAACAAACAAAATCATATGCTAGCCGCCAAATCTAAGAAAAATCGCATCGTCTCACTACTGTTGGCCTTCGCTGCAGGAGCTCTCTTATCAGCTCAAACTACGGAACAGCCACTATCAGTCACACCTGCTGTCGAGCTTAAGAGTCCTACTAAGCTCGGAAAACTCTACCAACTTCAGCTTAAGAAGGATGATAAGTGGACGGACGTTGGACACGCTATTAAGGGAACAGGAAAACCATTTGTAGCTTATTACTCTTCTGGTGAATATCGCTTGATTACCCCCTCGAAGAAGTGGCTTAAAGTATGGGCTGATGAATTCGATGGTGATGATCTGGATTTCACTAAATGGGAGAAGGAAGAGAATAACTATGGCGGTGGGAATAATGAACGACAAGCTTATCGAACTAATAAGAAATATTGTTCTGTAAAGGATGGCTTACTAAATATCAATGTCTACCGTGACTCACATACCACTAGCGACGGAAAGACGCAGCCCTATTCATCAGCTCGTATCAGAACGCTGAATCGTGGTGACTGGAAATACGGCCGATTCGAGATCCGAGCCAAGATGCCTAATGGACAAGGCATTTGGCCAGCTGTGTGGATGTTGCCTACGAACTCAAAGTATGGTGGTTGGGCTTCAGGTGGTGAAATTGATATTATCGAGTCACGAGGAAGCATGGTAGAAGAAACTACGGGAGCTCTTCACTTCGGCGGAGCTTGGCCACGTAATACTTATCTGGCGCACAGTTATAAATTCCCTAAGAATAATGCGGCCGAAAAATTTCATATTTACACTCTGGAATGGACTGCTGACGAGATCAAGTGGTTCGTGGATGGAAAACTATGCAAGACACGCAAGAAGGAAGAGTGGTTTTCCGAAGCAGCTAAGCAAAACCCCTCTGCTCCATTTGACCAAGAGTTCCACATGATCATCAACGTAGCTGTCGATGGCAGATTCTTCGAAAAGACGAAGCAACAAGCGGATCGACTAAAACCTAACGTATTCCCCCAAACTTTACAGATTGATTACGTGCGAGTTTACCAGTGGGCCGAGTAATCGTTCAGCTGTGAGTAGGAGGAATCTCAACTTGTCTCCCTTCCTAAACTCCAAAGCGCCTCTCCACACCAAATCTTGAAACTTCAATCTTGAAACTTCAAACTCCCCATGCCATAGCCACCCCATGCGCCCACCATCACTCCAGATCCAGTCCGTAGCCGATGCCTTTAACGAACAAGGCTGGCAGCACGAATTCGTAGAAGGCAGAGAAGTCATCACTACTGCTTTCGATGCTCATCATACTCGTGTGCAGCTGTTTGCGCAGACATTTACTCAGATCAACTCACTCACCATCGTAGGCGAAACTGCCATGCCGACAGATGAGGACAAAATCCCCTACCTCCTAGAGCTCCTTCACCGTGCGAACAAGCAGATGAACCTCGGAGGACTCGAATACGACCTCGACCGCCAACGTGTGGTCTTCCGTATCACCAACATTTTCGAAAGAGAGAAATACGACAAAGACATCATCTCCACCATGGTGCACTGCACTATCGCAGAGGTAGATCGCATTACCCCGTATTGCTCAGTCATCCAGCAGACACCAGAAGACCTCCTCGCTGACCTCAGCATAGAGCGTCTCCTACTCCGTGAAGACCTCATCCCTCCTGTCCCAGGTGAAGAGGAGGACGAAAATTATATTTAGCCTTTTGGAAGCTCAAGCTTTTGGAGCACGAAGCGGAAAGCACGAAGCCGCAAGCGTTTGACTATACTATAAAGGTGAAACTGCCTCCACAGTGCTCCCCGCTCCCTCACCAAAGGTGAACGCTCCCTGCTCCCCTTATTTCTCCAATTTCAAAAGTTGTAAATTGAAAAAAGCTAAATATTGTCCGACCAATTATGAACCTACAAGAAGATCCGCATCTCACAAAAGATCCAGAGGAACCTTTTGATTTAGCTAACTTTAAAGACACTCTGGACAAGCACATTGCTAAACAGCTCGCAGAACAGAGTGTTAAAGGTGCTTTAGTGTTTGGCGGTATCGCGGCAATCTTAGGAGCTTTACTATGGGCAACATTCATCGTAATTACAGATTTACGAATTGGGTTCGCAGCTATAGGCCTCGCTTATCTGGTTGGGTTCGCGGTTCGCAAAGGCGGAAAAGGCATAACAACTAAATTTAATATCATTGGAGCCGCTCTCAGCCTCAGTTCCTACTTTTTAGGTGATTATTTTAAAGGCGTAGCCTTCACAGCGAGGATGAAAGACATTTCGTGTCTCGAAGCTGTAAGTGAATACCCAATAAGTTACGCAGTGCCATTCATGTTTTCATCTCTGACACCCATTGACTTATTATTCTACGCTATCGTAGGGTATTTCGGCTATAGATTTTCTAACTAAGCCTAATTATCTCCAAAAGAACTTTCCCCTTTAACCTGCTACCTTTCCCCTTATTTCTACCATTTCAAGGGTTGCAAATTGAAGAAAGCCAAGTATTGTCCGCCCCATTATGAGCGAGCAAGAAACGCAATCAACTGAGCAAGAACTCATCGCAGTCCGCACCGAGAAGCTAAACCAACTCCGTGAACTGGGTATCGACCCGTATGGACAAAAATTTCCAGTCACCATCACACCTGGTGATCTAAAAGCAAACTTTGAGAACGATAAACCTGTCACTCTAGCAGGTCGCCTACTCGCTATCCGCGATATGGGTAAAAGCGTGTTCTTCACTATCGGTGACGTGCATGGTCGTATCCAAGGATATCTTAACCAGAAAGGCCTTTCAGAGCTAGACTGGTCAGCTTGGAAGCTCATGGATCTCGGCGATTGGGTCGGCATCGAAGGTGAGACATTCACTACTGGAAAAGGCGAGCCATCTGTCAAGGTGACTAAGCTCACTGTGCTCTCAAAAGCTCTCCGCCCAATGCCTGATAAGTGGCACGGCGTATCTGACCGTGAGACTAAATACCGTAAGCGCCATCTCGACCTCATGTCGAACCAAGACAGCGCTGACCTTTTTGTTACTCGTTCTAAAATGATCGCAGAAATCCGTAGCTTCCTACACCAGCGTGACTTCCTAGAAGTAGAAACACCAATGCTCCACGGAGTAGCTGGTGGAGCAGCTGCTAAGCCATTCGAGACGCATCACAATGCTCTCAACATGCCACTCAACCTCAGAATCGCTCCAGAACTTCACCTGAAGCGCCTCCTCTGTGGTGGATTTACTAAGATTTTTGAACTCAACCGTAACTTCCGTAACGAAGGTATCTCAAGACGTCACAATCCTGAGTTCACCATGCTTGAAGCATACTGGGCATTCTCAGATTTCGAGCAAATGGCTGACCTCGTTGAGGAAATGACTTGTCACCTTGCGGAGAAATTCTGCGGCGGTCTCCAGATCGAGCACAAGGATGCAGAAGGCAACCACCTTCGCACCATCAATCTAGAGCGCCCATGGAAGCGTAGACCATACCATGATCTTATCAAGGAAGTGGCTGGCGACGACTGGTTCGACCTCACCGAAGAGCAACACCGTGCTAAGTGCAAGGAACTCGGCGTAGAGATCTCAGACAACATGGAAGACTACGAGATCTCTCAGCAGGTCTTCGAGAAGCTCGTTGAAGAGCATTCATTCGACCCATGTTTCGTGACTCACGTTTCTAAGGAACTCATCCCACTCGCTAAGCTTAACCCTGAAAACCCAGATGTAATCGACGTTTATGAACTCATCATCAACGGCCAAGAAATCTCACCTGGTTACTCAGAGCTAAACGATCCTATCCTTCAGCGTCAGCGCTTCGAGGAACAGGCTGGTGGAGAGACTCAGAATATCGACCACGATTTCGTAGAGACTATGGAAAGCGGAATGCCACCAGCAGGTGGAATTGGCATCGGAATTGATCGTCTGATCATGATGCTCACTGGCGCACCGACTATCCGTGACGTCGTCCTCTTCCCACAGTTGAAGAACAAAGATTAAATGAATGCCTTTGGCATTTGGAAGCAGGGAGCGAGGAGCATGGAGCTAATAAACTCCGTCAAACGTTTATAACGCTTGCAGCTCCGTGCTTCCTGCTCCTCGCTCCATACGGCTCAGCCGTGTCTATTGACTTCCCTCCCTTATCTTCTACACTTTGCTCACATTTATGAATAACTGGCTACCACCACTCATCGCATTTTTACTCGGCTCCATCCCATTTGGCTTACTCATCGCTAAATCTCAGGGAATCAACATCCGTGAGCATGGCTCTGGAAACATCGGAGCTACTAATGTGTTACGCACCGTTGGCAAGAAATACGGCATCACTTGCTTCATCTTAGATTTTTTCAAAGGCTTCATCCCTGCCCTACTAGGCGTCAGTTTCTTCTACTTTGGCGATACCCACCACAGTATGGCACTAGGATTCCTCAAGCCATACGCCATGCATTCTGATGATCAGTTCTTCACCCAGTCCATGCAGGTCTTCACCGGTCTATGCGCCATCCTAGGACACAACTACTCACCGTGGGTAAACTTCAAAGGCGGCAAAGGCATCGCTACTTCAGCTGGTGTATTAGCTGTTCTCATGCCAGCTGGACTCGTGATCCTCATCGTCATTTTTATCCTCACCTTCAAGCTCACACGCTACGTATCTGTCGCTAGTATGGCAGGAGCAGCTTCACTGCCTATCATCGTGTTAGGCGGCTCACTTTATCATGGGAAATTCCAAGATGGCACCTGGAATAAGCCACTACTCATTTTTGCAATACTGATCGCATTCTTAGCGATCTGGAAGCACCGCAGCAATATCAAAAACCTGATCAATGGATCAGAACATAAATTTACCCCTAAAAAGAAATAACCGAGATGTCTACTCCTAAAAACACCACCACTCTCGCTACAAGAAAAGCTGTCGTCCTAGGCTCAGGCTCATGGGGCACCGCTCTTGCCATCGTTCTCTCTAAGCACTTTGACGAAATCGTAGTCCTAGGTCGCTCCGAAGAAACAGCTGAAGAAATTAACACTTCTCACACGAATAGTCGCTACCTCAAGGAAGTCACTCTTCCAGAGAACATCTATGGCGGCACAGACCTAGCCGAAGCCCAAGATGCAGATATCATCCTCTTCGTAGTCCCAACTTCAGCCACTCGCGAGACAGTCAACAAGCTTGCTGAGATCGGCATCCCAGAAAGCACTCCACTTATCTCATCAGCCAAAGGTATTGAGCGTGGCACGGGTGAGCGCATGAGTAACATCATCAACCAATCACTACCGAATAACCCAATCGCTATCATTTCTGGCCCTACTCACGCTGAGGAAGTAGCCATTGGTCTCGCTACATGCACCGTCGTCGGTAGTGTCGATAAACAGCTTGCTCAAAACCTTCAGCAGTATTTCTCTAGCCCAACATTCCGCACCTACACATCGCAAGATGTCGCAGGCATGGAGCTAGGTGGAGCACTCAAAAATGTCTTCGCTATTGCGGCAGGAATCGCTGCAGGAATCGGTCTAGGCGACAATGCTATCGCAGCACTCGTCACTCGTGGTTTAACAGAAATGACTCGTCTCGGCACAGCTCTAGGTGGCCAGCCTGAGACTTTCATGGGACTATCTGGAATCGGCGATCTCATGACGACTTGCTACTCACCACATTCTAGAAACAATCGTGTCGGCATGGCGCTAGGCCAAGGTCTATCACTACAGGAAGCCTGTGACCAACTAGGCATGGTCGCTGAAGGAGTGCCAAACACACTTTCCATCTACGAACTAGCTCGCAAGATCAACATCGACACACCAATCATTGATGCTGTCTACAAGGTTCTCTACGAAGACAAGCCAGCGCTAGAAGCTCTGAGCGACCTCCTCACTCGAGACCCTAAAGCTGAATAGTTTTCTACCATCACTAGAGACAACCTATCCATAGGCTTACTTATTCCCTTCCCAGAATTACTATTATGATCTTTGATTTTTCAACCATCTCGTTTGCTACCTTCCTCACAGTCATACTCGGCTTAGGAATTTTAGCCCAGTGGAGTGCATGGAGGTTTAAATTCCCCTCAATCCTCCTACTACTAGCATTCGGTTTCGGAGCTAAACTGTTATTCGATATCAACATCGATAACTACCTCGTAGGCAACCTATCAGAACAACTACTACTACCTATTGTAGGACTCTCGGTAGCCTTGATCCTATTCGAGGGAGGACTAACGTTAAAATTCTCAGAACTCAAAGAAAGTGGAGCACCCGTCATCCGTCTCTGCACAGTCGGAGTCGTCATCGCCTTTGTCGCCACCACAGCTGTCGGCATCTACATCTTTAACTGGAACTGGAGAGTCGCCGCCATCCTCGGCTCTATCCTTGTAGTCACTGGGCCTACCGTTATTGCTCCATTGATTCGCCACATCAAGCCATCACGTAAAGTCGGCGCCATTGTTAAGTGGGAAGGCATCGTAGTCGACCCGATCGGAGCCATCATGGCTGTCCTCATCTTCCAAGCTGCCACAGCTGGTGACTGGGAATCAGCACGAACTACCGTCCTTATCACACTAGCTAAGACGTTACTCATCGGAGTCGTTTTCGCCATCATCTTAGCGAAAGTCATCGAGCTGCTTCTTAAGAAACACCTCATCCCTGACTTCCTCCACTCAGTCTTCATTATCTCTATCGTAGCGATCGCATTCGCCGCGTCTAACCAGTTTGTCAAAGAATCAGGACTACTCACAGTCACCGTCATGGGTATCGTGCTAGCGAACCAGAAATCTGTCTCCGTGAAACACATCCTAGAGTTTAAGGAAAACCTCCGAGTGCTCATCATTTCACTGCTATTCATCGTCCTCTCTGGCCGAGTCAACCCAGATGACCTACAAGCAGCTGCACCAGACGCCCTCCTTCTGTTAGTCATTCTCATTCTCGTAGTCAGACCACTGAGCATCTTTGGAGCGAACCTCTTCTCCAAGAAAACTAACTACAAGGAACGCTTCTTCCTAGCATCACTAGCACCTCGTGGAATCGTTGCTGCAGCGGTGACTTCCATCTTTGCTCTAGAGCTAGAGCACGCATCTCACATACCAGAATACAAAGATCTCATCACTCCAGAAATTGCCCAACAAGCGCAAAACCTAGTCCCTATCGTATTTATTATCATTGTCGGAACAGTAGCCTTCTACGGACTACTCGCAGCACCACTAGCGAACAAGTTAGGACTAGCTTCTAAGAACCCACGTGGTGTTCTTTTCGCAGGTGCTAATACCTGGGCTAGAATCATTGCTAAAGCCCTTCACGATGACGGACACGATGTCCTCATGCTCGATACCAACTACCGAAACGTAGCCGCAGCATCTATGGAAGGCATCCCTGCCAAGCGTGCTAACATCCTCTCTGAGTATGTAGAAGAAGAGCTAGATTTTACTGGAATCGGTCAGCTCCTAGCAGCCACTCACAACGATGAAGTCAACAGCCTAGCAGCCAAAGAATTCACCCACATCTTCGGCAGTGCAGATATCTGGCAGGTCGCTCCACTAGATGAGAAAGCACACCACACCAATGCCGTATCATCGCTAATGCGTAGCCGAATCCTCTTCTCAGGCAGACCGAACTACAAGGATCTCGACCACATGACCAACCGTGGCGCCAAGATTAAGAAGACCAACATCACGGACCAATACAGCATCCAAGACTTCATGACCGACAATGAAGAAGCTGTTCTCCTCTTCATCAACTCACCGACCAAAGGCCTCAGACCAGCAAGTGATGCAGACCTAAAGAAGCTCTCTCACGGAACGATCATCTACGCATTAGTTTGCGGGGAACAGACTGTCTAAATTATGTATACCGACCTCGAAGCCCAACTTCATGATCTCTTCTGGAATCAAGAAGACGTCCTCTCAGAGCTTCCTTTGTTAGAGAAATTCTATGACGGAAAAGCTTCACTAGAAATCGGCTGTGGATCTGGTCGCTTACTTTTACCGTTATTAGAAAATGGTCTAGAAATCGATGGTGTAGAAATCTCCTCAGAGATGACTGACCTGCTCAAAGTAGCAGCAGACAGCAAAGGTCTAAACCCATCAGTAGTCACCGCAGACATCCTAGATTTCACTACGAGCAAGATCTACGACCGAGTCTCTGTCCCAGCGTTCACAGCCCAGTTGTTAGACCGAGCTGGATTTAGAACTATGCTCAGCAACATGCTCGACTACACCAGTAGCGACGCTAAAGCCTACCTAACACTATTCATACCATGGGCAGAAATCGCTGGTGAATTACCTGAAGGAGATTGGTATCCAGACCATGAAGCCAAACTCACCGACGGCTCACTAGCTCAGTGTAAAACTAAGTTTTCGATCAACAGACTGCAACAAGCGCTCGCTAGAAAACATCAATACACAGTCACCGCTAAGAACGGCAAAAAGAAGACTCACCGTAGTGCTCAAGACCTTCAATGGTATACTCTACCTGAGCTTAATCTGATCCTAGAAGCAACTGGATGGCAGCTAGAAACCCTCATCACTGATCTAGAAGAAGACACTCAGCCTGACTCAGATGCTCACATTCTCACTCTGGTAATCAAGAAAAGTTGAACGCCAACCAGCACATCGCATCTAACCTAGAGTAATGACCGAACCAACTGACAAGCAAGATCCAGCACCGAAGAAGACACCTATCCTACGTCGACTCAGAGAGCTATTCAGCACCAATACTAAAGCAGTCGCTGAACCTGAAAAAGAGATCCGCTTCACTCGCTCAGCTCAAGCCACCTTCTTTCTGATTCTAACAGTCCTCTGTATCGTCCTCTGCATCAGCTCACTCTTCTGTATCTATGTGAACTGGGGACCATGGCACTACGATTTCAAAGAAAACTGGTGGATGAGCTTACTAGCCTTGATCCCTGCCCTCATATTCTTCCGCATCGCTGTGCACTGCATCCGACATGCCTATATCATTCTCACTCCCATGGGCGTAGAGATCTTCCCTCTCATCAAGCCTCAGAAAAACCTCCAAGTCATCTTCTGGTCAGATATCGATCACGTAGAGATCGACCGATCATTACTTAAAATTCACTACAACGCTGAAGAAACCGCTGGAATTATCCTCAGCCTAAAGCCTATCTCCAAATCTAACTACCCATTGTTAGAAAAAGCCATTTTAGGTAGAATCAGTCGAAATAATTAATCCATTTCCTTATGAAAAGCTCACCTCTCCTCATCTCCATCACGCTTTCCATTCTCGCCCTCGTGGTCATCCAGTGCTCACCGATCGACTCTAACAGCCCCGTCAGCAAGCCAAACCTCAACTGGCTCCCAGTCTCACGTAACCCTAAACTGGCCAACGCTGACCTCATCGAGATCCAACAAGTGGATCGTCGCATACTAGTCGATCTCCAATACACTCGTCCCACCGGCATCGCTAAATTACCACTCTACGACAAGAAATTCCCTGCCCTGCTGCGCCCCGAGACAGCACTCAGACTCAAGCACGCTAATGCTATCGTCAGAAAACACGGACTCCGTATAAAAGTCTGGGACGCCTACCGTCCACCAGCAGCCCAGTGGAAACTCTACGAGGCTTCAGGCAGAAACGACACCTTCGTAGCTAACCCAGGCAACGCACCATCACAGCACTCATGCGGAACTGCTGTAGATATCACACTAGTTGATCTGAATGGCAAAACCGTCCCCATGCCTACAGGTTTCGACAGCTTCACTCCCCAAGCCTCATCCACCTACCGACACTCAGATCCAGAAGTAGCCAAAAACCTGCGCATTCTGCAAAGCGCCATGAACGAAGCAGGCTTCTACCCGCTCCCTGCTGAGTGGTGGCATTATATCGATATCAATTACAGGAAGTATCCAAACACGATTCTCCTCTCTAAAATCCAATAACTTTAAAAGAACATGCTCTCTCACCTCCTCAGACTTACTCTAGCCCTGCTAGTCACTAGCTTCTGCCACGCACAGATCAAGCCTATGACTGAGACCTACCTAGGTGACGGCAAACGTAACTACTACGGAAACTACGCCCCCACTAAACTCCGCATCAAATGGAAAAAGCACCTCGGCACAGGCTTCACCATGGTCGGTCAGGTTCGTAAGAAATGGAGTGGAGCTGGCTGGACTGGCCAAGCTCTCGTAGTCGAAGAAAACGGAGAAATCTACCTCATTCAGCCAACTCTCAGCCACTATCTACGTAAGATCAGAGCTCGTGATGGCAAGGAAATCTGGAAATCCAATCTAGGCGACGTCATCAAAGGCACCCCAAGCTTCGTCACCACCAACAGCCGTAACCCAGAGCACAAATACCTTATCATCTCAGGCTCACGTAGAGGCTACGGAGCTCACTTCTTCAACGATCCAGCCTATAGCTTACATGCAGTTTCCTATCTAACAGGAAAGAAAGTCTGGCAGCACAACTCCGCCAGAACTCAATCCAATTCACGAGACGTAGATGCCTCAGGTGTCATGATTGGCTCAAAATTCTGCATCCCTACCGAAAACGGAAAGCTCCTCTACCTATCGCCAAACCTATCTCATGCAGTAACTCCAGAAGGCGCCAAGTTCCCTGAACCAAAAATCTACAAAGAATACCCACTCTTCGACGCCTCCGTCCTCCCACTCTACAAGCACGAACTCTCCTGTGAATCTTCACCCACAGTCATCGGCGGCACAGCCTACACAGCAGCAGGATGCGGAAAAGTCTACGGTCACAGTGCTGGACTATTCGGCAACAAATGGATCTACAATGTCGGTGGCGACCTCAACGGAACCATGCCCTTCACTAACGACAAACACCTACTCCTAGGCATCGAAAAAGAATTCATCTCAGGCAATGGTGGCGTCATGAAGCTCAAGCCAAAAGGCCGAGGCGCATCCGCCGTAAAATGGTATTTCCCACTACCTAACAAAAGATTCTACGAATGGTCAGGCGGCATGGTCGGCTCACCAGCAGTCAACCACAGATACAAATCAGCCATCACCAAAGACCTAGCCTGCTTCGTAGGAGTAGACGGCACCCTCACCCTCATCAACCACAAGAAACTAGCCCCCAACAAAAAAGTCTACGGCCCTAAAAAGCAACAACTCTACAACACCCCACTAGTCCTCGACACAGCCAAACTGCCCCACGGCTCCATCTCCAGCCCTCTCTTCCTAGGCGACAAAATAGTCATCGGCTACGACAACGGCCTAGACCTCTACCAAGTCACCCCAGACCTAAAACTAAAACTCCTAGACCGCCTAAAAGGTCCAATGTTTGATGCTACTCCTACAGTCTGGAACGGTAGAATTTACGCCGCGTCGAAGAATGGATATCTGTATTGTTTGGGGAATTAGGTTTAGGTGTTATGTCATTAAGTCGTTAGGTTTTAGGATTCTAAATCCAGCGCAGGCCTGAAAGACTGTCAAATAATCCAGCCCTGGGTGCCGCGGAGCAAGCCCTGGGTCTCCAAACCCAAAACAAGCCAAGAGGCCTGAAAGGCTGACATATGCTGATCCGATCCGATAAAACCTAACACGCATCTATCAGGCTTTCTGCCCTCCTTCATTTGAAAAAAACAACGTCCCCATGGCTCCACCATGGGCTGAACTATTTATCACCACGTTGTGGCTGAAAATCACTCCATATATTCGAGTTCCACCTCGATCTCAATATTGTTCGCCTTTAGAGTAGAGCCTAACATTGTGACATACTTGTAATCTTGTTCATCACTTCTCAGCAATAAAATGATCTTCGGTTTCTTGTTCTTGTTCAAAGCATACCAAAGCGATTGACCTATTGATTCCTTCCACTTCTCCGCTCTCTCTACTTCGATTGCAAACTCATCGGTCTCAATATCTATCCGTCCACCTGAGATCCTCACCTCAGTTTCACCACCTAGTCGTTTCGCTATTTTATCGATATAATAAGCTTCACTCCCGTTTTTGAATGTCTTCTCAGGATCACTATCTAGCCAAGTAGTCTTCCACTTGATCAGCCCAACAATCACTAACAACACACAAATCCAAGAGAACAACCCGACAAACAGACTCTTCATCTTTTTCTTCATCCTCTAGTAATGAAGAGATTCTAAATTTTAGCAATGACGATCTGAAATCATCTAATTGCCAAACAAGCTTGAACGATTTGTAATGAATACGACTAGACACTCTCCCTCTTCATCATGAATTGCCTCGTAAATGAACCAATTCATGCTATATTAGCGATATGAAATTAGAAGAATTAGTCGAAGAGGCGTCAAAATTGCCAGAAGAGCAAAGAGCTTCATTTGCTTCGCAATTACTTCATTCTCTCGAAACTCCTCATCATTGGATAAGTGATGAAGAGGTCTCTGAACGCATTCAAGAAGCAGAAGAAGACCCTAGTGTCATGATCTCATTTGAAGATTTCGTAAGTGGAGTAAAACGTAGTGGTAGCTAGATTTCATAAGAAGGTTCAATCAGACCTCAACAAAGTTCTAGAACAGTATTCTACGGTTTCTAATGAGTTAGAAGAGGATTTTTATGATGAGTTCATACTCGGTATAAAAAAGGCTACTCAAAACCCTAAGTTCTTTCATTTCGATGCAAGCGGATTAAGGCGATGCAACCTTTACCGCTTTCCTTATCATTTTCTCTATGACTCAATAGACAACGAAATCCGTGTATGGGTGTTAAGGCATGATAAACAAAAGCCTTCATTCGGAATGACCAGATTCAAACGAAAATAATCTACCGTCAACAACCCAAGCCTGAAGGGCCGTAACATAGTCCAGCCCAGTGTGCCGCGAAGCAAGCTCTGGGATACTCATGGATAGCACACTAAGAGGCCTGAAAGGCTGACACATGCTGGTTCTAGCTGAGATTGCCGAAGCACATCTATCAGGCTTTCAGCCCTCTCTCACTTGGAAAAACTCATCTCCCCATGGCTCCACCATGGGCTGAACTATCTATCACCACGTTGTGGCTGGAATTATCTATCTCACCAGAGCCTGCATGTGCTCTAGCCCAGTTCCACAACAACCACCTAGTATCTGGACTCCGTGATACTCGTGCAACTTTAACATCGCTTCAGCCCAGTCACTCACAGGATCTGCGATTGTTTCTGATGAGCCATCTAGCTTGGTCACATCCTTGCTCGATCCATTGGCCTGAATTCCTTTCAATCTGTCTAACTCCCCTATTTCATAGTGATCCAGCAGGAACTGAGGATGAGTGCAATTTACGTAATACGCTGTCGGAGCTTTGATAAGTTGAACATCTTCATCAATGATCCGGAAGGCTTCTGGTAGTGAATGACCATCCAGAACCTTTCCATCGGAGCCAGTGCAGAAGCTAATCACGTAAGGTTTACCTGTCTTTGCCATAGCTCTCGCTATTCCAAGCGCTTCTGTCACAGATGGAAGCGTCTGAGTCTGTAGAAAGTCAGCGTCCGTCACAGCCAGTTCATTGATCTGCTGGGAATGAAACTCTTCGGCCTCTACTGCATTGGGAGCCAAATCAGGTCGATAACAATCCCCCTTAGGCCCAGTCAATGCTCCAACTAATACGAGAGGCGCACCTATAACACTAAATTTATCTCTAACCGAAAGCATGAATGCCACAGCATCAGCATTGATATTCGGGTTTATTCCAGCCTCAGCTATTCTTTCTTTATCCACTCGCCAAGTCGGCGAAGTCAGCAACAACGGCAGATCCGCGGCCGCAGCTGCCGTAATATACTCACCATAGATTTCCGCCATGGCCGATTGAGCCACCACAGGACCATAGACTAGTGGAGCATTATACAGCGTAGGATGCAGAGTCACTGCTGGATTTCTCCGGAGCCTCTCAGCGATAGCACACTCTGCTAGGATCTTAGAATGATCAGCTAACAGAGTTTCTAACATTTTCTACTAAAATTCAAGTCAGAGATGTTTGCCTCTTCTTCAACTCTATGGATTTGTCCACCGTTCTCTTCAATTGAATTTACTGCTATCTCTTCAACAGCAGCACGAAAATCGAGCAATTGAGAATTGATTTGTAGACCATTGATAAACCAAAAACTATATGGTAATTTCACACCGTTAATGTCGCCTGCCACCCAAGAATCGTTAAGTGCATCTAGATTACGCCCATGCCAACTCGGCGCCTCACACTGAGGTAATACTAAGTTGTAGAATTCATCTTTCGAACAGATATTCAACCAATCAATCAAGATAGGATTTTCACCAGCCGCTTTAGACACGATAAAACCAATAACGTTTTGGTCAGCTGTCGTAAGCGTCAAATCCTGATTCTCCACGAGACAGCCTAAAGCATCACAAACAACTCTCCACAGAGGATGTGTTTCAAGATGTTTATATGGATGCCTCATTTTTTTGGCACATCAAAAGATGTCTATAATTACACCTCTTCGTCTGATTGGACTACTTCGTCTTCAGCTGAATTCAAGAAGCTCTCTGGCTTGTCGTTACGATCAGCTATCTCGCCTTTGTCACTAGATGGACGATACGCAACCTTCTCACAGAGATAGTCACGGAGTTCTTCTAGGTTTTCTTCCTGCTCTGCCGAGATAGGGATGATCTGCTGTTTAGGGAATCGCTGCTTAAGATATCCGAGATTCTCTTCAGCGCCTTCGAGATCCATCTTGTTAGCTACGATGATCCACTCAAACTTAGCAAGATCTTCATCATACATGCTGATCTCAGTTCTGAGAGTCTCAATGTCTTCAATAGGATTTCTGCCATCTACTCCAGCCATGTCCACTACGAAGAGTAGCACGTGACAACGAGTGATGTGTCTGAGGAACTCATGACCAAGGCCACGGTTCTGGTGTGCACCTTCGATGAGTCCTGGGATGTCCGCTACTGTGCAGCGCTTGAATCCAGGGAACTCGACCACCCCCACCATTGGCTTCAGTGTGGTGAATGGATACGAACCGATTTTCGGCTCAGCAGCTGAGAGCTTGCTCACGAGAGTTGATTTACCAGCATTCGGGAATCCTACCATTCCAGCATCCGCGATTCTGCGAAGCTCGAAGTAATAAACGCCCTCTTCCCCTTCAACACCGAGAGTATGCTCTTCGGGTGAACGGTTGACTGATGATTTATAGTGGAAGTTTCCTTTACCGCCTTTGCCTCCTTGGCAAAGCACGAATTCTTGACCGTATTCAGTAAGGTCAGCTACTGGCTCAAGATCGATTCCTTCGCCACGCTCCATAGCCACTGCGTCCTTGATAGTCAGCGCTGGAGATTTATAAATCACTGTCCCTGGTGGAACTTTAGCAATACGCTTCTTACCATTTTTACCGTGCTTACGAGCACCGGCACCATGGTCGCCGCCTTTAGCCACGAGCTTAGGATCATAGAAAAACTCCTTCAAGTTATCCGTATGTGGGCTGACCTGTAGGATCACGTCACCACCTGCGCCACCATCACCACCGTCTGGACCACCTCTTGGTCTAAACTTCTCTCTACGGAAATGAACTACGCCATTTCCGCCGTCTCCAGCCTTACAATAAATTCTTATATTATCTACAAACATCTTATTCTATCTCCTCTATCAAAAAATTGTTCTGTGCCAGCAAGCCACTCTCGTTGGTAGCCTTATAAACCTTAGCCCGTCTGCTATAGCACGTTTTCAGCACTCAGCAACGCTAATAGCGAGAAATCTCTTAACCAGTCGCTCTGCATTGACGGATTTAAAGAACCCAGTTAGATCTAGTTCATGCAAAAACGATTTAACCTCCTTTCTCTTATAGCTCTGATATTTACGATCAGTATCTTCACTAGTCACGCTAAAGAAACTGCGCCCAAAGAGATAAAATCGTGGAACAAAGAGAACACCAAGCTTTTAAAAGACATCTATATAAAGATGGTAGGCCCTGCCAACGATCGAGAATCATTCAAGAAAACCAGAGATGGAATCGCTCTTCTAGTATTTAATGCTCTAGCCTCAAAGGCTATATATAGCGATCAAGATGTAGCAGAGCTTCATTTAGTTTTCGGAAAAGACAATTTCCTCACTCCCTTACCAAGTAAAAAGAGGTTCAACATGGTGCCTCTTGTCGCCCCAAAAAGCGAAAAAAGCAAAAGAGGTCGTCAACTACTCAACACAGCTGGATCAGAATGGTATTTAGTATTCATGCTCAATGATGAAGACAAAATCTATGATGTAGCCCTACGTCACACGACAATGAAAGAAGTATTAATGAGATTTCACGCACCTAAAGAATGAACCCATCGTGCACAAAAATTCTGTAAATTCTGCCCCATTTTGTAAATTCTGTATGAAAATCACACCTTTAAACCCTATTAATAAAACGGCCACAGGATCGGGATCAAGAAGCTGGCTATAAGCCACATGATCACAGCTAGAGGGAAACCTGCTTTGAAGAAATCGCCGAATTTATAGCCACCTGCACCGTATACAAAGGTATTAGTCTGGTAGCCGATCGGTGTGGAGAAGCTCGCTGATGAACCGAACATGATCGCGATCACGAATGGTCTAGGGTCAACACCCATACTCATCGCTACCGCTATTGAAAGTGGTGTAAGCAAGGCCGCTACCGCATTGTTACTAATGATTTCAGTCATCACAGCAGCTAATAGATAGACTGCGCAGAGTAGCACTTGTGGATTATCTTGGCCTAAGAAACTGACCATCTTGTTCGCTGCAAGACGAGCTAACTCGGAGTGCTCCATCGCCATGCCGACTCCTAACATACCGAAAATCATGAAGACTACCTTCCACTCAATCGCCTTATAAGCCTCATGAGGATCTAAACAACCACTAACCATCACACCTAGCGCACAGATGAGAGCCGTCAACACTACAGGAACAGGCATCCCCAATGGACCACTGAGCGCTCCGACTAACATGAAAATCACAAGCGCTCCGATAGCAATAGGAGCTTTCTTACTACGATTTCTAGTAGCCTTAGGCTCACTAAGGTTAATAAAGTCTTTCTCCTCGAAGAGTTCACGCATTTTCGCCCCTGGACCCTGAACTAAGAGAGTGTCACCAAACTCTAGCTTCTCATCTTCAAACCTCTCCTTCAAGTTTCTACCTCTGCGGTGAACAGCTAGAATCAACACTCCAAATCTCTGTCTAAAATTAAGCTCCTTTAAACTCTTACCTGCCAATGAAGAATCAGGCCCTAAAATACCTTCCATGAGCACAGCAGACTCGGTGCGCATACCTTCTAGACCTAACATTTCGTTGCCTCGGACATCGATCCCTTCAGCGCTGGAAACATCCATCACACCAGAAAGAACGCCTTTAAACACGATCTCATCGCCTTCTTCGAATTTGACCTCTGGAAGCGGTTCCCTCACTCTGCGGCTATCACGTAGCACTTCTAGCACTCTGACTTTTCTCAGCTTGCTCAGTTCACTTTCTGCAAATGTCTTTCCTAAAAGTGGTGAGTCCTTACGAACATAAGCATGAGTAATAAATTCTCTGGTCTCACTGCTATCTATCAATGTAGCAAGCGTGACACGATCAGGCAAAAGCTTCTGCCCTACTGTCATGAGATAAACAAATGTCACACCCACAAATACCAAGCCCAACGGCAAAATCTCGAACATGCTAAACGGCTCAAGGCCCTTTTCAGTAGCAATACCTGAGGCGATCAAGTTAGTAGATGTTCCAATAATAGTCATCGTTCCACCCGCAATAGCTGCGTAGGAAAGAGGAATGAGGTATTTAGAGGCTGTGAAATCTTGTTTTCTACAGATAGCCAAAACGATCGGCATGAATACCACTACCACTGGTGTATTATTGACGAAACCTGACAGCACTGCGACGATTAGGATCAAAGCCGCTAGCATTTTCACCGGACTCCCACCGACTAGCTTTTCAAACCAAGCACCGAGTCTATCAATCACCCCAGTCCGCTCTAGCGCAGCACTGAGAATGAACATACAAGCAACCGTAATAGGCGCAGGGTGTGAGAAAACTTTGAGAGCATAGTTGTCAGCATCCGAGTCCATGCTCAAAACTCCGCCAATCACACAGGCAAGCATGGCCCCCATCGCCACTAGCTCCGCAGACACCCATTCTTTTACAAATGCGGAGAATACGATCACCACAAGTATAGTTAAAAAGATTTGCTCTGCTGACATGTCAAAGTTTTAACTGATGCTCCACTTACCAGCTAGTAAAAAATACTCGATAGCTAGTCATTTCACTCAACTTACTAAGGAACAAAATCCCCTACTCGAAAAAAGCTTCCCACTCCGGGAGTTTGAAGCCGTTGACAGCTCCGTTTTTAGCGATAATCAATGGACGCTTCACAAGATTACCATTTTCGCTGAGAAGCTTAATAGCTTCAGTCTCGCTCATAGTAGGAAGCTTATCCTTCATACCTAGTGATCTATAGTCCATGCCCGAGCTATTAAAGAGGCGCTTAAGCCCTAAATGCTCGCAGGCAAATTCTAACTCGGCAATCGTAGGTGGAGTTTTACGAACCTGTAGCGATTCAAACTCAATACCTTTATCAGCTAACCAACTGTTAGCCTTACGACAATTACTTCAGCCACTATAGCCGTAAATCTTTACACTCATGATCTACTATAAATTAAAATAGGGAGTAGAAATCTACTCCCTTATTAAAAATCATCGAATAATCCAATTATCCCATTATCCAATACGGAATGTAATACGTGCCTTAGTAGTATCATACGGAGACATCTCCATACGCACTCTATCACCTACTACGAGACGGATGAAACGCTTACGCATCTTACCCGAAATGTGAGCGAGAACTTCGTGACCACCAGCTAGCTCTACTCGGAACATAGTTCCAGCAAGCACGACTTTAACGATACCCTCGATCTCGACAGACTTATCTTCACGATCGTCTACCTTCTTCTTTTTAAATGGGCGCCCTTTATTCCTGCTTGGTCTGCCTCTGCCTGAAGCACGCTTACGCGCACCTGCTCCTTTTTTTGGTCTTCCTGCTATAATTACTCCTTGTTTGATTAAATTTGTGTCTCACTTACTGAGACGGGTGCATCATCCTTATTTATTCACTATCCGCAACACAAAATTTGCTTTAAATAGACGATTTAATGCTGATAATCAGTCATCGAGCAAAAAAAACGCTATAAATCGAAAATTCTGCTGAGATTTGCATTGACACATAGGCTCCTCCTTCCTAGGTTGCCCGCCCCTTCACCAGCTATTGAGCGATACATCTCTGTGCCGCTCATCGGTGAAGATTAATAGGAACAACAAGGAACCAGACCACTTAGGATCATGAAAACATTCTCAGCAAAAGCTCAAGACGTAGAGCGCAAATGGCACGTAATCGATGCCTCAAACAAAATTCTCGGCAATGTAGCACGTGAAGCAGCAGTGCTTCTCCGCGGCAAGCATAAGCCAATCTTCACACCTCACGTTGACACAGGCGACTTCGTTGTCATCATCAACGCTGAAAAAGTGATTCTCTCTGGAAACAAAGAGACTGACAAAATTTACACTCACTACACTGGATACGTTGGTAACCAGAAAGTAGAGAATCCAAAATCTGTGCGTAAGCGCAAGCCAGAGCTTCTTATCGAGCGTGCTGTTAAAGGCATGATCCCACATAACAAGCTAGGTAGCGTTATCTATAGTAAGCTTAATGTTTACGTTGGATCTGAGCACCCACACCAAGCTCAAAACCCAGAGGTTTTCGAGATTGCTTAATCTAACACTATAATCTAAACACATTTTACTATGAGCGAAGTTACAAACACACCACACGCTACTGGTCGCCGCAAAAACGCTGTTGCACACGCATGGCTTACTGAAGGCACTGGAGAAATTACAATCAACAAGCGCACATTCGAGGAGTATTTCCCAATGCTTTCACACCAGAACGCAATTCTCGAGCCATTCCTTATCACTAACCTTCTTAAGAAATTCGACCTAAGAGTTTCTACTAACGGTGGTGGACAGACTGGCCAAGTCGGAGCTATCCGTCTTGCTATCGCACGTTCACTTATCCAGATCGACCCTGAGCTACGTCCAGTTCTCAAGGCTGCTCTACTCCTTCGTCGTGACCCACGCATGAAAGAGCGTAAGAAGTCTGGTCAGCCAGGCGCACGTAAGCGTTTCCAGTTCTCAAAGCGTTAATCCGCCACAGAACACAGAACTACATCTGGTTCCTATTTTCAAAGAATCCGTATCTTCCGAGATACGGATTTTTTTTGTTTAAAAATTGATACAACAAATCACACTTCCTCGTATCCATACTAATGTCTACATCATTCAGCCGCAGAGCCTTCATCACCACAGCACTGGGAACCACACTGTCCATCAAGCTAAACGCTAAACAAATAGACAAGAACCTCATCATCTATCACCCAGATTCTGACGTTTACAAGAGGCTAAACGTTCCGTTCAACTCAGATCTCAGCTTCACCCCAAACAGCATTGCTGCGTGCACTGATGAAACCTCAGTCGTTTCGGCTATTTCTTATGCTAGAGAAAATAAGTTAAACGTATCCATCAAATCTGGTGGCCACTCATTCACCGGAGCATCTCTAAATAATGGAGGACTAGTCATAGACGTATCAGGGATAAGGCAAAAATTCTATCGACCTAAAGATCAATCATTCACTGCTGGGCCTGGACTCAAACTAGCTGAGGTCTATTCCTATCTATTCAAACAAAACAGACTTCTCCCTAGTGGATCATGTGGAGGCGTAGGTCTAAGCGGTCTAACACTAGGTGGAGGCTATGGACTGTTCGCTCGCCAACATGGACTCACCTGCGACCACCTTCAACAGGTCAAAATGGTCACAGCTAAAGGAAAAATCATCGACTCAAAAGACAATCCAGACCTACTCTGGGCATGCAGAGGTGGCGGTAATGGAAGCCTAGGAGTCATCACATCGCTGAAATACTCAACAGTCAAAGCTCCTGAAACCTTCACTACACAGAAGTTCAGAGCCTATAACCTCACTCCCAAGAAAGCAGTCCAGCTAATGAAAGACTGGTTCAGCATCACAGCAGGACTCGCTAACCCGCTATTTTCTGCCTTCGTCATGAATGGCCGCCAAGTCACTATTCTTCTAACATCGACTTACTCACATAGAGGCCCAGCATTTCAATCCGCTAAAAACGCCTTTCTCAAAGCTGGCACCGCCACACGTGGCGTCTACTCTAAGCCCACCCACATTGGCATCAAGACCTATTCTGGTCGCCCTAATCCCCTGCCATTTAGAAATATGTCAGCTGGCTACTACAATACATTTCAAGATCTGCAGCCAGTCGCCCAGCAGATCACAGAAACTACCATCAACAACCCCGGAATCATCTTCCAAATCAACACTCTAGGCGGAGCGATCAATAATCCTAATGTCTCAGGCGCCTACCCTCATCGCTCCTATCCATATCTTGGAGAATTACAGTCCTACTGGAACAGCCCAACTCAGAAGAAGAAACTTATCCCAGCCGTAGAGAAAATCCGTCTACTACTAAAGCACATCCCTCATCACTACGTAAATTACCCAGATCCTGATCTAGAAAACCCCGCTACAGCTTACTTCGCTCAGAGCCTTACTAAGCTACAGAAAATTAAACAACAACTAGACCCAGATAACTTTTTCCCCAAGCCTCCCTTAAAAACTGACTCTTAATCAGGGACTTCTGGAATTGTGTCAATATTGTCACAGTTCTACTGGGATCAATCTTGACTTTTACCCTCAAAAAAGTCCACCCTGCGTCTTCAACCAACACAAACCAACACACAAACCAATATTATGTGGACCGCAATCACAACGACACTCAGTATTCTAGGCGCACTCGGCGTATTTCTTTATGGCATGAAGGTTATGTCAGAAGGTATTCAAAAAGTAGCTGGTGACAGCATGCGCAAGGCTCTTGCCACCATGACCAAGAACCGTTTTAGTGCGGTATTCACTGGTTTTTTCACCACCTGCTTAGTTCAATCCTCTTCTGCCTCTACAGTATTAGTGGTCAGTTTTGTGAATGCAGGACTACTCACCCTCGTTGAATCTGTTGGTGTCATCATGGGTGCTAACTTAGGAACTACGATTACCGCTTGGTTAGTAGCTTTCATCCCTAAGTTCAAAATCGTAACCATCGCCCTTCCAATGATCGGCATTGGTCTCCCACTCTTCTTCACTTGTAAGAACCGCTGGAGATCATTTGGTGAAACTCTCATCGGCTTCGGTTTACTATTCATCGGCCTCTCTCTCCTTAAGGATCAAGTCCCAACAGCTTCTGACATCACAGGTGGAGCAGCTGACACAGTCAAATACTGGATTACCTTTATTCAAGAATCACAATACTTCTCAACGATTCTATTCCTCATCGCTGGTATCATTCTCACACTCGTAGTGCAGTCATCATCTGCAGCCATGGCTATCACTATCGCCTGTGCATGGAACGGCTGGCTCGGAACTGACCCAGAAATGGTCTTCGTAAGTTGCGCTGCCATCGTCCTAGGTGAAAACATCGGAACCACAGTTACCGCTTGGCTAGCTTCTCTATCAGCCAATGTTAATGCCAAACGTGCTGCTCGCGCTCACTTCCTATTCAACGTAATAGGCACACTCTGGGCAATCATCCTTATTGTCCCTCTCACCTCATTGATTTGGAACTCTCTTCACATCTTCCCTGAGTGGATGATCGAAATCAAAACGAAGAAAGCCGATGGCGGAATTCCACCAGAGCTGATCAAAGTCGCCTTCGCTGTAGCAATCTTCCACACCACATTTAACCTAACCAACATCCTATTACTCCTACCTTTCACTAAGAAGATAGCTAGCATCGTAGAGAAATGGGTTAAGGATAAGCCAGAAGGTGAAGACGCTCCAACGATCCAATACATTTCACAGAATCTAGTAGACCTAGGTGAACTCAATATCGTAGAAGCAGACAGCGCTCTGAAAACCTTCTCATCTCATTGCATCAAGATGTTCGATGGATACGTAGATGTATTCGATCACCCAGAGCAAGACATGTCTAGCCTAGTAAGTAAACTCAAGCGTATGGAAGATGAAGCTGACGTCATGATGCATGACATCACGAACTATCTCGTCCGATGCTCCTCTCACGAGATCAGCACTGAACATGCAGAGAAGATCACAGGCATGCTACGCATCACTGCTGAGCTAGAAGAATGTTCAGATGCTATCTACAGACTCGTCAAGCTAGCCGAGCGTAAATACACAGCTGGTAGACAGTTTAGCTCAGAACAAACTGCTAACGTCAAACTCTTCACTGCACACATCGGAGAATTCTTGAAATTCACAGCTGATAACATTCTTACACCATCAGATGAGACAACGGTTGCCACCTTCGACGCGAAAGCTGCTGAGATGAGAAATGCCTTTAACAAAGCAGCAATGAAGCGCATGAAAGACGGTAAAGTGAAACTCGAAATGATTAACATCAACACCAACAACGAGCTTCGTGGCATAGCTAACCAGCTTACACACATCAATAAGACTTCGACTGAAATAGCTGATTAATCATCAATTTCATATCAATTCGATCAACGAGGTTAGCGTTCTGCTAACCTCGTTTTTTTATCCCCTTGATAGTGACTAAATTGTCACTTACATATTACAGACTCACCCTCCTGCCCAGACATAGTCATTCAGTATGCAAACTATCCTCATCATAGAAGACGAAATCGATATCGCAGACCTCATCGCCTTCAACCTAGAGCGAAACCAATTCGCAGTCGAAATGGAGCACGATGGCGAAGCCGGACTAGCAACAGCTCTGACAAGTCAGCCAGATCTAATCATCCTAGATCTGATGCTACCTAAGAAAGATGGCTTCACCGTCTTCAAGGACTTACGCAATGATCCACGCACCAGAACAACTCCAGTGCTCATGCTCACCGCCAAGGCACAGACTGAAGATAGGATCGCAGGATTAGAGATCGGCGCAGACGACTACTTAACCAAGCCATTTAGCCCAAAAGAACTCGTCCTCAGAATCAAAGCCATCTTGAAACGCAACGCTAAGAGCAGCACTAACTCTAGCTTTGAATGTGGCCCCTATAAATTTAACAAATCTACTCTGGAATTTTTTGCCAATGGTGAATTCATCGACCTTACAGCCACTGAGTTCAAGCTCATGCTCTACCTCTGCGAACGACCCAATGCCCCACAAGATAGATACGTCCTACTCAAAGAAGTCTGGGGATATCATGATGAGGTAAACTCCCGCACCCTAGACACTCACTTGAAACGTCTGCGTCAAAAGCTCGGAGAACACGCTACCCCACTAGAAACAGTGAGAGGTGTCGGCTATCAGATCGTCACCTAATTAGAAACTTGAAATAGCGAGGACTTACGCCCACCTTAAGAAAGCTCATGTCAGAAATTCTTCTCATCATCACCGCTGTTTCACTCCTATGCAGTCTCCTACTCTGGCGCCTACTCACCGCCCAGAATAACAAAGCTCAATTCGCCTATGCAAAACACCGCAAGGAACATAATGACATCCTCGAACGCACTAAAGCCGAGCGCCGAGAGCTCAGGTTATTATTAAATGCCTTCGATGATGCCATGGTCATCACGAATAACGACGGCGTCATTCAGATAGAGAACCAAGCTACTAAAGCGCTCTGTAAAGGCAGATCTGTAAGAGGTAAAACGGTCAAAGAAGCCTTCCTCAATGAAGAGATCTGTCAGCATATCGAGACCGCCACCTCATCCCAGGAACCAACTAAAAAGAAACTCATCCTCACTTCATCAACCTTTGGCAATCATACCGAATCTAACACCTCAGCCTGGATCATCGATGTAGCCCCCATCCCTTCCAATGAAGAAGATCCTCTTCACCGAATCATACTAAAAGACATCACCGCCGAGCATAGAACTGATCAAGTAAAGAGAGAGTTTGTCGCCAATGCCTCTCACGAGCTCCGCACCCCACTAGCCATCATCAGTGGCTACCTAGAGAACCTCATCGATGACGATGTAGTAGACTCACCCGCTACAGCCAGAAGATTTCTCACTACCATCCGTAAACATAGTGATCGCCTCTCCAAGCTGATCGATGAAATGCTCACTATCTCCAAACTAGAGTCAGGTGAAGCAGCTCAGCTGAACAAAGAACCATTCAGCCTCAATCGCGTCCTATCTGACATCACAGACAGACTAGCCCCGATGCTCAGCACACAAGATTCCTCCATTCAGCTGAATTTCATCCCAGAGAATATCACCATCACAGGTGATCAATTCTACTGGGAGCAAGCACTCTTTAACCTCATCGAGAACGCCCTCAAACAAAATCACGACAACCCTATCACTGTCAGCGTTGATATGAAACAGGATGCCGACAATCTAACAATCGACATCAGCGACAACGGCAAAGGCATCCCATCAGCCCATCTACCCTACATCTTCAACCGCTTCTATAGAGTTCAGAAGCACCACTCACAAAATGAAGTCAAAGGCACTGGCCTAGGGCTATCCATTGTAAAACATGCCATAGAAGCTCATGGAGGCACCATCACGGCAACCTCCCAAGCAGGCATCAAGACCACCTTCTCTATCATCTGCCCTCAGACTTAGTCCGATCTACACCTCTATCTCTTACGATAAAGCGTGAATATCCCCAATCCTGCGAAAAGGCATAGCAGTGAACTCGGTTCAGGCACTTGCGTTATATTAGTAACACCAAGAGCAGTTTGAAGTTGATCAATAGGATTAGTGGCATCACCATCTTCATCAGTTCCTGCTAAGGTAAAGTGACGGTCATACCTCCACTCGAATCTCGGCAAACCAGTGGCCATAATAGACCCCTTCCCATTCACTTTTGTATGTGCCTTAGAAAAATCTAGATGCTTTAAAGAAAGCGCATGCCCAACCTCATGAGAAATTGTGCCAGAAAAGAGATTGGTCACTCTTTCTATATCACCTCGATCAGTAGAATAAAGCTGAATAACTAGGTTACTAGCATACACCGAACTGACAATAGCTCCATTTGGGACAGCGTCTCCATGATTGAATACAACAAGATCCCCCCCAGGTGTTGTTGGTGGTCCCACGCTACTATCTCCTTGATAGTATCCAGCAGATCCATCAGCACGTCTTATCGAGCTGTCCACTGCCACTCCGAAAGCTCCATCACCAGTGCCTATTTGAACAACATAATATTCACTGTCTCCGTTAGATGGGGCAACGCCTGCATCACCAATGACAAAATTGATATCTAAGCGCTTACCGTTCATGGCAGAGTTGCCAGTCACTTGTCCAATATCAAAGTGAAAGTCGGCCTTCACCTCTTCCAGAATACGATTAGTAAGAGCTGTTCGATTAGCAGCAGTATCATCAAATCCGTATGATCTGATATCAAAGGTATCTATCGTATCTCCTCGTTTATTAGTTCGTTCAGTAGTTCCCTGAGTAGGATCATTAAAATCTAGGACAACTGTAACTGCCTCGCTACTAGCCATTATGCCCATCGTGACAGATACTACGTATGTAATTATTTTTTTCATAAATTTCGTGTTCAATAAAAGTAAACGACTACGTCTCACTGAGCTGAGCTTGGATCAAGGCTATGTGCATATTCCATCCATCAATGTGGTTATGCTTAAATCTAACAGACTTATTTTAACCTATGTGACAAAACTGTTACCCACCAACCTTTGTCAAATTTCATGTTTTAAACGATAAGTTCGATGTGCTCAGAAAAACGAGCACCAACAATTAACTAAACAAACAATGAAACTAAAAACAATCACATCAGTTTTCGCCGCACTCACAGTAGTAGCCACAGCGCAGACTAAACTTGTAATTAAAGGATCAGACACTCTCGGAGCTAAAATGGTTCCACAACTTTCAGAAGCATACAAGGCAGCTGGAAATAACGTAGAATTCGAAATCGCAGCTGAAGGTTCTTCTACTTGCTTCGCATCACTACTAGCAGGCACAGCAGATTTCGGAATGTCATCACGTGGCATCAAGTCATCTGAAAAAGACGCATTCGCAGCAAAGGGTCAAGAGGCAGTAGCACACATCGCAGGCGTAGACATGATCGCAGTGATCGTGAACGAAGCGAACGGCGTAAAAGCTCTCACTAAGGCTCAAGTAGCTGGAATTTTCACTGGTAAAATCACTGATTGGTCACAAGTCGGCGGTAAAGCAGGTGCGATCAAGGCATACACGCGTAACACTTCATCTGGAACCTACAAAACCTTCCAGAAGCTAGCGATGAACAAGGTAGACTACGGTAAGAACACTCAGAAAATGGCAGGTAACGAGCAAATCGCTGAAGCTGTATCTAGTGATGTAAACGGTATCGGCTACGTAGGTCTAGCTTACGCTGAGCGTGACGGTGTTTCCGCTGCTACAGTTGACGGAATTGCTCCTAAGCCAGAGAATCAGGCCTCCTACTCACTTTCCCGTAATCTCTACTTCTACACCATCGGTCAGCCTACAGGTGAAGCTAAGAAGTTCATCGACTGGTCGCTCACTTCAGACGAAGCCGCTAAGATCGTGACTAAGGTTGGATTCATTGCCCCTGCTAAGCCAAAAGCTAAATAATCTAGCTAAAATCTAACTCAACTCTCCCATTAAGCACCCTGTCAGCAACTATGCTGCAGGGTGTTTTTTATTCCCCTGATTTCCATCAGCCACCCACATTGTGACAAAATTGTTACAGCAATACATTCTTCATTTCTTGAGGACTCACTTAATAGGAGGGCGTAAATCACTTACTAGCCAATCACTCTAACACTTTTCGATGAGCAAAAAATCACACCATCCATTTTCCAAAGGAAGACAATTCAAGTTGCTAGGTCTCAGCAAGCAAGACTGCATCAAATACTTCTTTGGCGGCAATGCAGCCTTAGCGATCATTATCATCATTGGAATTGTTGTTTTCTTAGGATTCAATGCCTTTAACTTTTTCCCAAAATACAAAGACAGCCTGAATCTCTACAGAAAGTCTGGTCAAGAATTCGTAGATCACTCCGTGAAGCAATACAACAGCGTGTTCGAGCTCAAAGGACTCTGCACCCAAGCGAGAGCCTACGAGATTGAGGAAAGAGTCGGACCACTCTACCGAGTAGTCTCAGTTCACGGAGAATTTAAATCTAAAGCCATCAAGCAAGCCTCCACTGAACGCAAGGAACTCAAGCGAGTAGAGAGTGCATTCAAATCTCTAACAGCAAGCAAAGATGCTGATTCAGCAAAACTAAAACAAGCTCAAGACAAACTAGACACAGCTCGTGAAGCGCTTCGTAAGAAGCTCACCTCACTGCTAAATAACATCGACTACGACGATCTCACCATCCAGTCCTGGGCCACTGATGAGAAATACCTAGAGCCTATCAGAGCCTCAGTTGTTGAGAATATCATTACTGGTAAGAAAACAGCCTTCATCAAAGAGATCGAAGCAGAGGAAAAAATCAAAGTCGCCGAAATCACTGCTCTGCCACAGATGCAGGCACTACAAAAGGCCTACGAAGCCTTCAATACACCACTCTTCGCTATGGAAGGCTACACTCAGCCACTCGCTGACAAGGCCAGTAAAATCAAAGCCCAAGGCGAAAAGTATGAGACAGTCGTAGCAACCAAAGCAGCTCTCAATCAAGCCCTCAAAATAGCCAACACCCCAGAAAAACGAGCTAAAGCCGAACTCGATCTCAAGCGCTTGTTAGATGAAGAACCTAACTACGATATCCTCACCAAGCCATTCTACGAATCCATAGATGACCACCAGAAAGTCTATCTACCACTCGTCGAGCAAGTCAAACTAGGCATGAGCTTAGTCCCCTTCGATGCAGAATTCCAAGCCGTCGTATCAAGAGATCAGATCAGTGATATTAAAGAAATCCAGACTGACATCTACCAAGCTCTAGCTGACGAAAGAGCCAATATCGAAAACTGGGATCACTCAAAAGAATACACCATTGGAGACGCCATGACTGGCTTTTTCTTCGGCACAGAATGGATCACCAACTCCTCTTGGCAGGATTTCTATGGAATCCTCCCCCTCCTCGCAGGATCAGTGTTCGTAGCAGTTCTCGCTATCTGCATCGCAGTGCCGTTCTCAGTAGGTGGAGCCATCTATGTCAACAGGATCGCTACTAAAACGGAGCAGACTATCATCAAGCCATTCATCGAATTCATCCAGGCTATCCCGTCCATCGTTCTCGCCTTCTTCGGCTACGTCGTGCTTGGTGGATTGATCCAAAAGTATTCACAGTCAGATTGGCTCAACTGGATACCCGGCTTCCCAGCGGAAGGCCCATACAACATCCTAACCGCAGGTTTACTGCTAGCTCTCATGGCCGTCCCTACCATTTTCACACTCTGCGAAGATGCTCTAAACAATGTCCCTAAATCCTATAAAGAAGCCTCACTAGCTCTAGGTTCCACCAATCTCCAGAGCGTGCTCAAAGTGATCCTACCATCATGCGCATCAGGTATTATTGCAGCCATTCTATTAGGCTTTGGTCGTATCATTGGTGAGACCATGGTTGTGCTCCTCGTGCTCGGCGGACGTATCGCCATTCCTACATCCTTCACTGATCCAGCACACTCCATGACTGGTATCCTCGCTCAGGAAATCGGTGAGGTAGATAAATACTCACTCCACTGGGGCGCCCTCTTCATGGTCGGCTGCGGCCTCTTCTTTATAGCTCTGACACTCAACTTCGTGTCACAGAAAATTCTTAAAAAATACTCTAACTAACTCATTTAGCTCACCGACATGTCAGATACTAATCACTCTAACAGCAATCCTTTTGCCTACCGCAAAAGTTCACTCAACTCCAAGGAGAAATCCATGAAGGGACTGCTCGCCTTCGCCACCTATTTCATTGTAGCCTGCGCACTCTGCATCTTTGGTAAAATCATCATCAATGGTTATCCTGTCCTCCTCAACAAAGGCCTATCATTCATTACAGAGAAACCTCAGACACTCACTGTGTTAGAGATTGAAAAAAATGATGACATCCAAGCTCCACTTGAAAACTATGAAAACATGCTCTCCAGCAATGTAGAGCCACTAGAGATTTCCAATCTCAAAGAATTCAAGAAATCATTCGGCTACGTCACCTTTGACCTCGAGTCCGGCTCACTCATCGGTGACGGCTACCTCATGGACATCGAGAAGGAAAACAACGGCCTCTACCTCATGTTCAAAGAGCGCCGACAACCAGAAAAACTCGGTTTCAGTATTCCTCAGGACAAGAAGTTCACCATCCCTAAGGCTGAGCTAGAAATCATCCAGAAAAACGATCCAGACCTCATCACTAGCGAAGTCACCAACAAAGAAATCAACATCATTTCTAAAGAAGTAACCATCGCCAAAGGAGAATACCCGCTGAAAAAAGTAGGCTTCGATGCTCTAGAAAAGAAGACCACGCTTATCTTCCAAATGCGCCAGTCCTACCCAGACGATGAACCTGATAAAGTCATTCAATGTGTGATCCCAGAAACCCAAACGATAACCGTCCCTTCTTCAGTATACTACGCTGCATTCGATGAAGAAGAAAACGGAACCATCCCACTTGTCAGCGAAAAATCTATCTTTAGCAGCAAAACTCTCAGCGAGTTCTCACTCCCTAAAGGAGCTTACAAACTCAGTCCAGCAAGCCTCAGAATATTTACAGCTAACGGCGGACAACACCTTCACAATTTAGACAGAGGCAGTGTTGTAGTAAAACTCGATGAAGCGAAAACTGTTACTCTAGCAAAAGAAAGCTACGACAGACTAATAGCCGACAACCCAGAAATCAAAGTCTCCAACGTTCAAGACAAGACTCAGGAAGTGGACTACGTCTCATTCACACTAGACCGTGACAGCGAGATACAGCTCAACATCTCCGACTACCAAGCATTTAAGGAAGCCAACTCAATAAACAACAAATTCAAACCCAATGCGGAGCACACTCACTCCTATTCAGGCGGAGGAATCCTAGGACCAATCGTAGGAACTGCCTGCCTTGTCATCATCTGCATGGTCGTAGCTCTCTTCACAGGAATTGCCGCTGCCACTTACCTCAATGAATACGCTCGTAAAGGAGGATTCACCAAAGTAGTTCGACTCGCTATGCTCAACCTCGCAGGTGTTCCGTCCATCGTATTCGGTCTCTTCGGACTTGGCCTCTTCGTCATGCTCGCACCAGTCATGACCTCATCACCTAGCGCAGATTCTGAACTACTCATCCCCATCGCACCACTCGGTAGCGCACCAGAGCTACGCATTGCTGAAGCCGAAGCCATCCTCACTGTAGATCCAGAACTCAGCACGACACTCTCAGCTGAAACAGCGAGAAGCGCCGGAGCTAAGAAATTCTACAACGGCTGGCTCTACCTCTCCTTCCAAGGCTGGGGAACCTGCATGCTCGCTGGTGGATTCACCCTAGCCATCATGGTGCTCCCCGTCATCATCACCTCCTGTGAAGAATCGCTCAAAGCAGTTCCAATGGGATTCCGTGAAGCAGCCATGGCGCTAGGAGCGACTAAGTGGCAATCCATCCGCACAGCCGTCCTCCCCTACGCATTCCCCGGCATCCTCACAGCCACCGTGCTCGGCATCACCCGAGTAGCTGGCGAGACAGCCCCAATCATGTTCACAGCTGCTGCCGCTGAAAAGTCTGACCTACCTTGGCAAGGCATTCACTCATCTGGATTCGGCGCCTTTGTAGACTTCCTTCAGCAGTCAGTGCAGGCCCTACCCTATCACATTTACACCGTAGCAGGTCGTATCCCTCAGTCAGAATACACTGAGCCGATGCAGTATGGATCAGTGCTAGTCTTCATGATCATCGTGCTGCTTCTCTCAGCAGTCTCCATCTACCTACGCATCAAAATCCGTAACAAAATCAAGTGGTAGTCACTCACTCTCAACACACATCTTTCAATTTCTAACAAATCAAAATTATGATCCAAATCGACAACGTCTCATTCTCCTACGATCTAGGTAAAACCAATGTCCTACGTAATATCTCCCTAGACATCCCCGAGAAAAAAGTAACCTCATTCATCGGACCATCAGGCTGCGGTAAATCCACTCTACTCAGATGTCTCAACCGCATGAACGACCTAGTAGAAACCTCAAGAGTCACCACCGGAGAAATCCGTATCATGGACAAGAACATCAACGCCAAGGACGTCGACGCCATCGAGCTTCGCAAAAACATCGGCATGGTATTCCAGAAATACAATCCATTCCCAAAATCGATCTACGACAACGTAGCCTACGGACTACGTATCCAAGGAATCAAAAAGAAAGACATCCTAGATGCAGCAGTTGAGAAAGCCCTCCGTGGAGCCGCCCTCTGGGACGAAGTAAAAGACAGGCTCAAAGACTCTGCCCTCGGTCTCTCAGGAGGTCAGCAGCAGAGACTCTGCATCGCCCGCACCACCGCAGTCCAGCCTAAGATCATCCTCATGGACGAGCCCTGTTCAGCGCTCGATCCCATCGCTACCGCAAAAGTAGAGGAACTCATCACCGAGCTACGAAATGACTACACCATCGTTATCGTCACCCACTCCATGCAGCAGGCATCACGTATCTCAGACAAAACCGCCTTCTTCTACCTCGGCGAACTTATCGAATACGCAGACACCGACACCATCTTCCAAAACCCAGCCCAAAAGCAAACCGAAGACTACATCTCAGGACGCTTCGGCTAGTATAATTTCAAATTTCAAATCACCAATCTCAAATCACCACCATGGACACCAAAGGACACATCCTAACAGAATTCGATGACGCTCTAACATCATTGAAGAAGAATACTATTGCCATCGGCACATTGGCTCAGAAAAACCTAGAGAATGCCCTCTCAGGACTCACCCAGCGAGACACAGCTCTCTGTAACCAAGTCATCGCAGACGATGAAGAAGTAGATCAGCTAGAAATGCAGATCGACAACGACAGCCTCCAAGTCATGGCAAAGTTCAGACCCTTCGCCTCTGATCTACGCATGGTGATTTCCTCCATGAAGATCACTCATAACTTAGAGAGAATTTCTGATCATGCCGTCAGCATCGCTAAAAGATCTCGCAAGATCATCAAGAACTCAGAAATCGATGAAATTTCCTACATAGAGCCAGCTTATCATCAGGCTCTAAAGATGCTTCAGATCTCACTCCAGTCATACTCAGACAGTAGCACAGAGCTCGCTCTCGAAGTCCTCAGCATGGACACAGATTTATCAAAATTCCATAAACAAGCGACCAAGACCTACACCAAAAGGCTCGAAGAACCTTGTGATCACTATAAAACCTACCTCAATCTGGTATTCATCGTCCGCTGGATCGAGCGTGTAGGCGACCTCGCTACCAACATAGCAGAAGACGTCATCTTCATGCAGTCAGCACAAGACATCAGACACGGTGGAGACCTCGAAGATTAAGTTCTCAGTTACTATCTAACCTAATTTTTCAGGCTGAGAATCTTTTAAAAGATTCTCAGCCTCTTTGTTTTCAGAAATAAAAAATAACGAATTACAGTGATAGCGTCGTTTTTATAGAGTAGATTTTCAGCTCTAAGAAAAAATCTTCTCAAAAACAGTTCAGATTTTTGTAACCAAAATCATCGCGGGAACAAAGGTTTGTCACAGACAAGCAGACTGATCGACGAGAGCTTGCTAATTTCCATTAACAAAACAACATCATGTTCAAATTACATTTATACACTCTAGCTGGATTAGCTTTAGCGCTCAATCCACTACAAGCCTACGACAAAGACCTAGAAACCTTATATCCAGAATCCACCATGCTCTACGGAAGAGTGGATAACATCACTAAGCTCTCCAAAATCGATAAGGATCACCCCATTTCTAACCTGATTAAGAACAAAGCATTTAAATCATATTTATTTGGTGGCATTGATGAAGAATCTGATGAGACAGAACTACAAAAGGAGATGCTTCTATTCCTAACAAAGCATTGCCGTGAAAGAGCTTCTCTAGGTTTACTTGGAGTCGGAATAGGAATGGACAATAACGAGACAACAAACTCAAAGGACTCCCAACAAGTAAAAGTAGGGTTTAATCTATCCAACTTAAATGGTGGTATCACTGTTGACTGTTCTGCTACTCAAGAGGAACTAGAAGCATTGTTGAAATTTGCAAAAGAAAACTCAGGCAGCATTAAAGATGTCATCAATGAAGAATTCGAAGGTGTCCCATATTCCATTATTGAACTGAGTGCAGAAGAACAACTTGAAGATGCACGAAATCAAGCAGGTGAAGATATTGAGGCTGAGCAAACCATCGATAAATTGTTTATCGTTCTCACTGATGAGCTTCTGATCATCACTAATAAAGAAGAAAATTTAAAAGATTTCATCGGAAAAGTAATTGCGCCAAGCAAGGAAAAGACCCTCGCTGACAATCCAAAGTATCAGGATATCGCTGACCAACTGAAAAAATACGATCTCTCTGCGTATGTTAGATTAGACCAAGTCTATAAGATCCTCATTGAAAATGAAGAAACTAGCCTTCTAAACTACTTGGATGAAAGCCCTCAGTTAAAGTTATTCATCTCTGCTGATGCTGTAAAAAAAGACCTCCACTTAGATGCATTTGATTCTGCATTCTGGGGAGCTAAGCTCACTGAAGAAGGTGGTGACCTCAAGTCTGGCTACTCAGTGATCAGTAAGGAAGGAATTGCCAATTTGTTCCAATACGACAAAAATATCCCTGAGATCCCTAACTATGCGTTCGAAGGATTCAAGTCGATGAGCGTGTCTTCTTATGATTTTGAAGGTAACTATGCACAGCTTGAGAAACTCATTAGTAAGGTTTCACCAATGGGCTTCATGGCTGCGAAAGCTCAGTTTGGTGATGTTTACGCTCTGGCAAAAACTAACCTCTTTGAAAATGTAGAACCATACTATGTTACCCTATCTGGACATATCGATTCTGATCTACAAACTAAACGAACTTCATCTAAGGTTCATGTTTTCAAGGTCAAAAATGCTGAACGCATCCATGAGTTAATCGCTAAGATCAAAGAAGACGAGCTCGCTAAGGATATCACTACTCTAGAGTTCATGGGAGAAAAAGTGTATAAGATGTCTGCAAGTGATGGACTATCCTATTACGCAGCAGTTGTGAAAAACTTCCTAGTTGTGACTCAAACGAGTGAAGACGCTATGTGGAGACATGTTATCTCTCAGATTAAAAACCCTGGTAAAACAATTGCATCACACAAAGCACTCATAGATATGTGGGACTCGATGAAAAACGAAGAAGTCTCAAGGAGCTATAACGATATCGGTCAACTCATTATGGATGGCTATTTTGAGCAAAAATCAGTGCTAGCTCAGATCGGTGAAGATGCAGAAGACATGCCAGATGTGTCAGAGCTACATTACTCATTGGTCTCAAAGTTTTACCAAGAAGAGAACTTTTGGTATTCAGAAATGAAGCTGAAAGATTACACTCCTCATAAAAAATAACTCTACCTCTCGATGAAAGTCCTCATTATTATTCTAGCCATGATTGGCTCTATTCATGCCAAGCAAAGCTGGAATATAGAGCTCAAAGATGGCACAGTATTTACGCTCAAAGTAGCGCCTGAGCTTGTAGGAGACTCCTACAAGTTCCAGCTCGCTGACAAAGCGATGCTAGTGCCAGCTAAGTCGGTGATTTCACTCACCACAACTGAGCCTCAACTGGAGAGATTTCTCTATGAAGAAGCAAAGGGCAAAGCTGTCACAGTAGAAGAGAATCGTAAAACAATAGTGAGGGTAGAGAGTAAGCTACACAGAGGCAGTGGCACTCTCATTAATCCTAAAGGATACATCCTGACTAATAATCATATCGTATCCAAGAATCATGAAATCTCCATCACCCTACATGATGGGAAAAAATATGGAGCTAAACTCATCGCAAAGAGCTTACTGTTCGACCTAGCTATTCTAAAGCTAGATTCGAAGCCAGAAGAGACCTTCCCCTTCGCAAAGTTTGGAGATGAACGTAAGCTTGGTAATAATCCTCAGGTCTACACGTTTTCCACATCAGAGAAAACACCGTGGAAAAAAGTGTCCACCTCATTCATCAGTGGTGTTCAATACTTTGGCATCGAGGACGGCATGCTCTATCAGCAGTATGAGATCTCAATGCGTAAAGATAACACTGGCAGCCCATTGTTTAGTAAAGATGGCAGCCTCGTTGGCATTGTGACTCAGAAAACTAAATCGATTCAAACAAACAAGATCTGGTTTTCGACTCCCTCTAGTTTTGTGAAGATCATCATGAAGAATATTAACGCTTACATTCACAATCCTTCTAACACCCCAGTTCGATATAATAATATAGAACAAAAATAATTTTACCTACATTTACCTATGAAATATATTTTACCATTAGTCTTTGTTGCTACTGCTACATCATCCATCTCGGCTGAGTTTCAGTTTACTGGACCGACCATTATGGAGCTAGATCATAAGACTCATTCCATGGTGTCTGCTGATCTCGATAACGATGGTCGCAAGGACTTACTAGTTGCCAACAATCAGGAGATGAAACTGGAGTGCTTGTATCAGAGAACTCCGAAGGAACTAGAGAAAGAAGCGAAAGAGAGTATCGATCAAAGCTATATCCAACCTATCTATAGTGATCTCCCGTTCATCCGCAAGCAAGTGCTACTCGGTGAGTTTATCTACTCCTTAAACACTGTCGATTTCGATAACGACGGAATGTGTGACATTGTCTACACAGGTAAGACCAATAAGTTAACAGTCCTCTTCCAGACCGAAAAAGGTAAGTGGAACAAGTCTTGGAACTATGACGAAGCTGAACTGTTAGAATACGGTAAAACGATTAGTGTCGCAGATATTAACAAAGACGGAAAAGAAGACATCGCCGTGCTTTCCAAGGGAAGCATTCAGATATTTTTTAGTAACAGCAGTAGAGATAGACCAGCTCCTGTTTCCTACGCTGTGTCCGTAGATGATGCGCAGAACCTGAAGTTAAAGGACATCAATAACGACGGTCTGTTAGACCTAGTCTACCTTTCTCAGTTCCATCCCTATGCAATGCGATTCCGCTTACAGCAAAAGGAAGGAAGATTCGGCGCTGAAATAGCAGTGCCAGTCAAAACAGGATCTACTGACTGGGCTGTCTATAATAAACCAGGAGAGCCAATCCAAGTAGCCACCATCAATAAGAACCTGGCTGAAATAGATATCCAGACAGTCGGTAAAAACTCCAGTGATCAGATAACTGAAAAGTTTATCCAAGCTCACATGTTCCACGTCCCAACTGCTGGTAAGATTTCCTCAGTCTATACTACAGGAGATTTCAACGGTGACGGATTGATCGATGTAGTCGCAGCAGATCCCAATGGAGCTTCTCTCTACTACTACATGAAGAGTAAGGACGGCAGTTTCCTCCCACCTAAGCAATATGCAACCTATAGCGGAGTCAGCAGTATCGATAGCATTCGCCTTAAAGGTGTAGCTAAAGACTCTCTTCTCGTCTGTAGCGGGAAAGAGCACATTGTTGGCATCGCTAGGTTTGAGAAAAACGTTTTTGGATTCCCTAAAAACCTAGAGCTCAGCGGAACACTACTGCTATCAACCGCGGTCGATGTCGATGGAGACAACAATGATGAAGTCGTTGTGTTAGAACAAACTGGTAGACGTTATAAAATGCATGTTCTGAATCAATCTGACAGTGATCTAGACTTCGATATTCCACTTGGTAGTATCAAGCGTGAACCAACACACTTTATCACCAAGGACTTTAACAATGATGGTTCCAAGGACATCGCATTGATTATCCCACGTGATTCCATGAGAGTATTTCTTAAAGACGATGCTAACAAGCTAAGTGAATTTAAGGATGAGTCTGGTTTATTAAAAGGTCAGTTCTTTGATATACTCCCCTCTCAGTTTAACATCTTTGACTACGATGGTGATGGAAAGAAAGAATGGATTCTCACTAAACCTGGCTTCATCAGATGCTATCAGCTAGAAGGCGATAAGCTGACTATTTCAGCACAGTGTAATGCTCGTGAAGAAGGAGACGTGATCAGAGGTCCTATTCTGATGAAAGCTAGCAAGGGATCAAAGCCATCAATCTACGCCTATGACCAAAAGAGTCTCGCCATGCAGGTTTTTGAGAAACAAGAAGATGGAGTTTTCAGATACAGTCACATGAGCAGTGTCGGACGCATCGATCTTCAGTATGCTGAGGTCAACCAAGGCGACAGCCCATCAGCACTCGTCTTCGGTAGACACAGTTTCTGGTATATCCCGCTTAATAACCAAGTCTATTCTAACAAGGTGACTAGCTCACTCACGACCAATGTGAAAAAGGCCAGTTTCCAGAAAATGGCTCTTGGTGACCTGAATCAAGATAAACAACAAGATGTCGTCGCGATTGATGGAGTGGATGGATTTTTAGAAATCTTTAGCTACTCTAAGAAAACAAAAAAATGGCAGAGTATGATGAACTTCAAGATCTTTGAAGATGTCACTGGCGCAAAACGTGACCTCTCTACATCTAGATTTGATCCTAGAGAGATCACCATTGCTGACTTCAACAATGATGGTAAAGACGACATAGCGTTGTTGTGCCACGATAAAGTTCTCGTTTACACACAGAAATAACGATGAAAACTAGAAAAAAGGCATCAGTCATTTTACTGATCACTATCTGTCTGAGTCTCTTCGGCTACCGCCAAGCGTCTCGCATACCAGAGACCTTGGAACCCGTCGTGGAATCCAATGTAGCAAACATATTCATCGCTACTCCTGGTCTGTCCACCACTCACATAGAGACTGAAATCATCGACACTCTGGAGAAAGAGTTACGCTCTCTTCCGCATGTCAAAACGATCCTTTCCTCTACACATTCCGGCTATGCGATCCTTTCACTAGAGCTTGAGAGAGCAGGTCGTGACAGCCACCAATGGCAACAGAAGTGCAATATCTCGCTCAAGAAATGGCGCACCAAATACAGTAGCTACCACCCTCATGTTTCAGATCCTATTCTCAGCATGGAGCCACAGATTGGTTATGACAGCATCATTCTAGTGCCTAATAGCCGACTCAGAGCAGTAGAAAACGAGCTTCTAGAGCACCTTGAGGTAAAAGACGTCAACATCTTAGCACACCCAAAACGCCAAATCCTCGTAGAGTTTAACAATGAAGAACTAGATGACGCAAAGCTGCATCCACTGGCCATCAAAGAGGCTATCATCGCTAACAACGTGCGAATCCCCGGTGGAGTCACTCACGAAAAAGGACGAATCTATTCCGTAGAATCAGAGTCCGCCCTGCAGAGCCTAGAAGACCTAAGAGCTCTAGAAGTGCGTGATCCAAAAAATAACGATCCAACTGCATTAGAAGACATCGTAAAAATTTCCGAGACCAATGGCAGTAAATATGAGCCAGAAGCTTACTCCGGCAATACTCGTCACTCTATCATAGCGATCCGTAAAAAAGGCGAAGTTAAAGCAGATCACTTTCACCAGATCGTAGGAGAGATAACAGCCAAGCACGAAGCTATCATCTTCCTTGAGAATAATAGCACCATTCAGAGTCATAAGAACGCTATCTTAAAAGGAGCGGCTTGTAGCATGGTTATTGTTTTTGTCATCATCGCTCTCACCATCGGCTTCAGAGAAGGACTCGTTATTTCTCTCAGTATCCCCTTAGTGATTGGAGTTTCCTCGCTCTTCATCTCCTTCACAGCAGTCACGCTAAATATCATCAGCCTGGCGGCAGTGATTCTTAGCCTGAGTCTGATTATCGACGGACACATTGTAGTTCTCGATGCCATGAGCCGCAAAAGACGCTCTGTCCAAGAGCTTCTTAAACGCTTTGGATACGTTCTCGTGGTCTCAGCACTCACGACCATTATTAGCTTCTCCCCTATCTATTTTGCTGATCACTCACTGGCTGATTACCTAGGCAGCATGTTCATCGTGTTAATGATCACATTATTAATATCACTACTCTACTCCTGTCTTGTCACCCCATTCCTAGCAAAGGGCAGATCAGGCGAAGCAGAGTCAAAATTACTCAACTACCTCTCTAAGAAACATCTCTGTGTGTTAGAAAAAGTAATGGCGAAGAAAGCCTACGTATTGATTCTCAGTATCTTGATGCTCGCCCTCGGTGCATTAGCTGTATCATGGGTGCCATCAGCATTCTTCCCTGAGCAGAAAAGAGACTACAAGGTGCTTTCTCTCCTGTGTAAGAAGCCTAGAACGAACAGTGAACTAAACCTTGTTGCTCAAGATATCTCATCCTGTCTATCACTAGAAAACTCTCAGTATTTCCTAGGAATGGCTGCGCCTAACCTCAGTGCATTTCAGCTATTTGAAACTCACGACATGAGGCTGATTAACCTCATCGTTCCTAATGATCTGAACCTAGAACAATGCGACGAGCTTCAGAAAAAATACAGCGACTTTCAGTTTGAATTACATCAAGCGAATGTCGGACCTAAGATCAAATACCCAGTCGAGATTGAAGCTATTGGAGACGCTCAGCAAATAGAAAAGTTCCTAATCGATCTTAACACTGAAGTTGCAAATAATGAGCACATCAAACACCTAGTTCATTCTAAACATGAGCCGCTGAACTCCTATAATGTAACCATCAATCCTGATAACGAAGGTGACTTCAGTCGTCAGGATGTGGCACTAGCAATCAATCTTAACACACAAGGAGTTCCAATCACCCATCTCATGAGAAATGGTGAGGCTACTCCTATCATACTAAAGGCCGAAGCGAATCACCCCAACCCTAAGAATTCTCTAGAGAGTTGCTATGTTTTCTCCAAGAACAAGAAAGTTCCTGCGCTGATGTTGCATGAAATCGCCAGCCTCAAAAAGCTCAAAACTCCTCAGTATGCACAGCATCAAGATGGAGCTAAAATAGCCCAAGCATCACTCTACCTCAATGAAGGTGAAGAGCTAAAACCATCCTTAGCTAGTTTAGACGGAATGGTAAAAAGCCTACAAGACAGCTACCCAGAGCTCAAAATCAAGATCAACGGACAAGCTGAAGCAACTAGCAAAGCAACAGACGCCATCCTCAAGTTACTACCATGGGTGCTGTTCTTATTAATCACCCTGCTTCTGCTAAAAGAATGGTCCATCAAGCGAGTAGCGATCATTCTCTCAGTGCTACCATTCGCATTCGCTGGAGGATCTGCAGGTCTTTTAATCTGTGGTCAGAGCCAAGGCTTCATCTCACTTGTCGGAATCGTATCGCTGTTCGGAATCGTCATCAACAACGCCATCCTGTGGCTAGATGCTCTCAATAATCAGCAATCCACCGAGAATTGCTACGTGCAAGCGACTAAAGAAAGGTTCAGAGCGATCACAGTCACCTCACTCAGCAGCATCGCCACTCTCCTTCCCCTCTATTGGTTTGGTGGCGAAATTTGGCAACCTCTGGCATCCACACTCATCTTTGGACTCATCTTTGCCTACATTTCCATTGTCCTCATTCTACCTGTAATTGCCGAGGCCTTAGCAGTTAAAAAATAACATACCTATTCTAAAAGCATGAAAAACATCCTATTCATCGTAACAGCTCTGATCACTCAGATAGCCTGTGCGGGAACTATCACCTTAGCCGATGGTTCCAAAATCACCTCTCCGAAAATAGCAGATGGCCAAACCGAATTCTCTCTTGCAATCGGGGATGAAACATATCAATTCTCTGGTAAACACAGCCAAAAATCATTAGTTGCTAAGCCATTTCACTACTTTCAAGCTAACCCACTAGCAAAGGAACTAAGCTACAAAGAAGTCATTAAGAAAAATGGATCAGCAGTGGTTACCGTTCTTGCTGGTAGAGGCTTGGGCAGTGGATTCATCATTCATCCAGATGGATACATCATCACGAATCAACATGTGGTTTCCGGTTCATACAAAAGCAAAATTAAGATTAAATTCCACACCAAACAAAACGGAATTCTTAAGCATGAACAATTCAGCCAAGTCAGAGTCCTTGCTGTAAGCCACAGATATGACCTAGCATTACTTAAAATCGAAGGCTTTGAAAAACGTCAGTTTCCCTACGTAACCATCGCCTCAGCACACAACATCGAAAAGGGTGACGAGATCGTAGCTATCGGAGCACCTAGAGGACTAGACCGCACCGCAACCAAAGGATTCGTAGGCCTAAGTCACCGAGTCTATGACCAAATGTTCCGTAAAAGCAACTTGTTCCAGCTAGTATATATCCAGCACACAGCTGAAATAAACCCAGGTAACTCAGGTGGCCCACTATTCAATATGAAAGGTCAAGTCGTAGGCGTAAATAGCCTCGGTTCTCCGGGTTCTGACGGCTTAGGATTTGCCATCTCAGCTGACTTCCTCAGATACTTTCTAGCGAACCAAGAGCTCTATAAACTCAGCGCCAAAAACATGACCTCCAAGTTTAATTACCTATCTCCTCCTGGATTGAAAGAAAAGTCCGAGGACAAGGAATAAGCAAGCTAAGCTAACTAATCTAACTTCTTAGGCTGAGATTCTTTTTTAAGTTTCTCAGCCTCTTTGTTTTTCACCAATCCTCTAGCGGCAAATCCTGCGCCAGCGGCTACTAAAACAATCATGATCAGCATCGAAGTCGATTTCATATTCATGACAAACTGAATACGACTCACCATTTCAATGATGATAATTGCTAAGCCCAATCCACTGAGTATCCATGCCCAGCGCTTGCTAGCATCATAAAACAACGCCGCTAGGCCGATCAATAATGGAACAAAGATAATCCCCATCGAAGTCGTCTGCATGCCCTGTCTCCCTCCACCGATCCAGCCAGAAATAGAGCCAAATTGACCAGTAGAAACTCTCACGGAATCTAAAAAGAAATACAGCCCAGCTGCCATCAGCGCTAGACCACCTAAAAATAATTTATCTCCTCCTTCAGTTCCACCAGGTTTCATGGCCACAAATTAGCAGAACTCAGCAACATATCAACAGCTTTGCGAAGCAAACAACTAATCTCAAACTTCAAATCACAAATATCAAATCCCTAAACAACAAAGTTTAGGTTCAAGGCGTATAAATAACTACGGGGCCAACACCACCGCTACCTTGGACTCTGCGTAGTTTTCCTACCGCCTTTGCTATCATTTCCACCGCAGTATCGATGTCTTCCTTCGTCGTGAAGACAGACAGAGAGATTCTCAAGCTGCTATTCGCCCTCTCTCTAGAGAACCCCATAGCCTGCTGCACATGCGATGGCTGTTGCTTGCCAGTCATACACGCAGAGCCAGCTGAACACGCTATTCCATATTCATCTAACAAAATAAGCAAGCCAGCCGCCTCACAGCCACTAAATGCTAAGTGCGCAGTATTCTTCGCTCGATAATTCACATCACCATTGATCTCTACGCCATCGATTTCAGCCATCAGCTGAGCTTCTAAATAATCTCTCAGCTCTCCCACCTTCTGATGACAATCCAGCTCGATACAAGCACTCATCAGCTCAGCCGCCTTGCCCATCCCCACGATAGATGCCACATTCTCTGTGCCACTTCTCATACCGCGTTCCTGGCCACCACCTCTTAGCAATGGCTCAAATCTTAATCCACTACGAATATACAGTGCTCCCACACCTTTAGGCGCATGGAATTTATGCCCTGAAATAGATAAAAAATCTACCGGTGTTGCTTTCACATTCACCTCCATTTTACCCACAGCCTGGATCGCATCCGTATGGAATGGCACACCTGCAGCTTGAGCGATAGCACAGGCTTCATCAACAGGCTGAATCACTCCAGTCTCGTTGTTCGCCCACATCAGTGAAGACATCGCCACATCAGGCTTCTCCACAGCTAGTTGCCATGCTACTAAATCCAGTCGACCTCCAGCATCCACTCCCACCTTTTCGATCACAAAATCTTTTCTCAGCGCCAGATCCTCACAGACTCTCAATATCGCACTATGCTCAATCTCGCTGGTCACAATACGCTTATTTTCGCCACACATATCCGCCACAGAATACAACACCGCATTATTCGCCTCAGTGCCGCAGCCAGTAAAATAAATCTCATCGCTACTAGCCCCGACAAGCCCTGCCACTTGCTCCCTAGCCTTTTCCACAGCCTGCTTCACAGCCTTGCCAGCTCGGTAGCCGCTCGATGGATTATAGCATAAATCACTAAGGTAAGGCAGCATCGCTTCCAGCACCTCTGGGTGCACCTGAGTCGTCGCATTGCTATCGAGATAAATCATGTCTGAACACTAAGCATTCGCCTTCTATATTCAAATGCCAAATTGCAAATCGATAAGTTTTATCCGAGAAATGAATCAAACCACAAACACAAAGCCCAAGCAGTAAAGCACAAGCAGCTAAAAGGGCTGCCTAAATCCATCTCCCCTAGGCCTCAACACCCCTAAAATAAACCACAAAAAAAGGCACCTCGATAAACGAAGTGCCTTTTGAAATTTTGTTAATCTCTGAGAGATTATCTTGAGTATAGTTCAACAACAAGCTGAACGTTTACACCGTGGTCCATGTCTTCCTCTTCAGGATTTCTAGCCACTGTTCCAACCATGTTTTCACGGTCGATAGTGAGCCAGTCTTTCATAGGAACTGCCTGTGTAAGGTCAAGTGCACGGAGTCCGAGTTGCTGTGAAGCAGCTCTTTCGCCTACCTTGATCTTGTCACCTGGCTTGCACTGGTATGACGCAATGTCCACCTTAGTGCCGTTCACAGTGATGTGTCCGTGGTTTACAAACTGACGTGCTGCTGAACGTGTGTTACCGAAACCGAGTCTGTAACAAACGTTATCAAGACGTGTCTCAAGAAGCTGAACGATTGCATCACCAGTAACACCACGACGACGTGCTGCTTCTGCGTAGTAACCGCGGAACTGCTTTTCAAGAACTCCGTATTGGAAACGTAGCTTCTGCTTTTCGCCAAGAGCGATTGAGTAGTCAGACTTCTTCTTACGTCCTGCACGGAATCCGTGTTGTCCAGGTGGGAAGTTTCTGCGCTCGAGTGCTTTTGATGGTCCGAAGAGTGCTACTCCGAATCGGCGACTGATCTTATCTTTTGGGCCTATATAGCGTGCCATAATATTAAAATGTTAAATGTTATTTCGTTAGGATTATACGCGACGAGCTTTCTTAGGACGGCAACCATTGTGTGGAATAGCTGTTACGTCTCTGATTGCTGAGATATCAAGACCGAGTCCCTGTGCAGCTCTCACTGCGGACTCACGACCTGCGCCTGGTCCCTTTACACGCACCTCAACAGTCTTAAGACCGTGAGACATTGCCTGACGGCATGCGTCTTGGGATACTACCTGAGCTGCATAAGCGGTGCTCTTACGAGAACCTTTGAAGCCCATCTTACCAGCTGATGACCAACCAATGGAGTTTCCACGGCTATCAGTCACGCTAACGAGAGTGTTGTTGAAAGTAGCTGTTACGTGAACAATACCTGTTACAACGTTCTTGCTGCCTTTTGCTTTGTGAATTTTAACAACCTCTTCTTCGCCACCGGCGATTTCTGCGAAGATGTCTTTCTTCTTTTCGTCCTTCTTAGGAACTTCTGGAGTAGCTGGCTTTTCGTCAGCTTTCTCTGTTTTAGGTGCTTCTACAGTTGCTTCAACTGGAGCTACAACTTCTTCAGTTGTTTCTGTTTTCTTTTCTTCAGACATTATATTAAGTGGTCAAAATGATTATTTCTTAGGAACTGAAGAAACTGAACGCTTCTTACCCTTACGTGTGCGAGCGTTTGTCTTCGTGCGCTGTCCTCTTACAGGAAGTCCACGCTTATGACACTGGCCACGGTAGCAGTTGATTGATTGAAGACGCTTCAAGTTACCTTGAAGTTCACGACGAAGATCGCCCTCAATGATGATGCCTTCTTGTGTGATCACTGCTGCGATCTTAACAAGTTGCTCTTCTGAGAGTTGACCTGTGCGGATATCTGGATTTACGCCAGCTTGATCTAAAATCTTAGATGCTCTGGTTGATCCGATACCGTAGATGTAGGGGAGAGACGCTTCGATGCGCTTCTCGTTTGGAATTTCGATTCCGAAAATACGTGCCATAATGATACTTTATTTTTGGTTGTTAATAACTGTGCTCCGCAGATGTTTATGCGCAACGTGCGCAAAGCGGGACGGCTCATTTACCAAACATTACCCTATAAGCAAGACATTTATGCATAATTATCAGGAATTTTCCCAAACTAACGATATTTTACAATTTCTTCTACTCACCCGCTCTTTTCTCTAAATATTTTTCGATTTCAGCGCTTTTCCTCATTTTCGAAAAAAGCGATTTCCTCCATAATTTTTAAGTTTTCACAAATTAGCCCTGATCCAGCTCAATATCTTAAAAAAACTAGTTTAGATACCTTAATTCTAAGGGATATCTAAGGTTATTTTTTCTAAAAACGTGTAATTGATGCTTGCTGAAATATAAAAATATAGAGGATATTGAGCGCCACTAGTTAGAACCAATACACACTCTTATGAGCCTAAGAAAACAACTTAACGATGCACTACCCGAAATACTCCCGGCAAATCCGAGAGACGCTATTAAGGGAACAGAACTAATCCGACTCATCCGCATGCGGATCGAAGGGAATTACTCAGATGCCTCTCTTAGATACCACTTCTCTATCATGTCCTGTGATCCAGGTTCCCCTATCGCCAAGGTAGAAAAGGGACAAGGTTACTATAGACGCACCGCTCCAGTGCCAGTTCTCTCTAGTGCACAGGAAATCCTCTCGCTCCAGCAAGGCCGACTAGACGACCTCGGCCCAGATGGACCTAATAAGGAAGTCATCGACATTGCACTCATGCGAGTGAAGAAATTCAGAGCCATCGTTCAGCGTTGGGCTGAATACAATGGCCGCCAGACATTCATCTTCCGCGAACCATTTGCCGCTAAGGCACCTGTAGGCAACCTCTGGAAGTTCCCAGAAATGTGCCTCGTTGACTGGGAAGGCGGAATGGACAGAGATGAAGCTCACGGAATCTTCCGCATGAAGCAACACCTCAACATCCCATCATTCAGACTAGTATCTGCCAGACTACGTATCCAAGCCGGCATCCACAGCTTCAGAGAAGATGTCTATCAAGCACTCAGCTCCTCGGAGTGGGCTAATGGTGGTGAGATCTTCTACGCTGAGCCTATTCAAGACGAAGCCCTCGCTGAAGCGTTCAGAAGACTCAACGCTAAGTTTGGTATCGGCATCACCAGTTTCGGACTAGATCCACTCACTCTCGATGATCTACCAAGACCAGCTGAGATACTCAATGCTCACCCACGTGAGACTGAAGCTCTCATGAGCAGACTCGATATCAACCGTATCGCTAGCACTAATATGAATCAACACATCGACTGGACAGCTCTAGAATCAGTCCGTAACGATTCCTCTGAGATCGACACACTCTTTAACTGGCTCAGTGAAGGCATTCAGACCGAGCGCCCACAAAATCATCAGCCTGAGTAAAAAGCACTCACACCATAGACATCATGCATGAGATCCATCAGTCCCCTCCCAGAACATGGGCTGAAATCGACCGCTCAGCATTGCTGCACAACTTAAAGGTAGCTAGAGAGACCTCTGGCTGCCGAGTCATGGCCGTCCTAAAGGCAGGAGCCTACGGACATGATCTCAAACGCATCAGCGAATTTCTCGATCCTCAAGACCTCGCATTCTTCGGAGTCGCCAGCGTCTTCGAAGCTCGCAAGCTAGCCAAAATCGGCATTAAGACCCGAGTCTACCTCCTAGGCCCTACCTTTGCTGATGAACGACAAGAAATCGTCCATAGACGCTGGACTCCATCCATTTCCAATCTCGAAGAAGCTGCCGACTTTGACTCGCTCAATGCAGTTCACTCTCCAGATTCCCCACTCCCCGTCCACCTCACAGTTGACACTGGAATGGGCCGAGGTGGATTCCTCCCAGAGCAGCTTAGCGACGCTTTACCAGAGCTACTGAAATTCAAACACATCAGTATCGAAGGCATCGGCTCACATCTACCCTCCGCAGATGAGGACAGAGACTTCACACTCGCTCAGTATGAGAATTTCCACCAAGCTGTCGCAAATTGCCAGTTTGACTTTAAATTCATCCACCTAGCGAACTCTGCCGGCCTACTCGACTACCCTTCCACCGTCGTCAACCTCTGTCGCCCAGGGCTACTACTTTACGGACTCTCCCCCATCCCTAAGTTCCAGTCACAGCTTAAGCCAGTGATGACCCTGAAATCCCGTATCTCCATCATTCGTGACTTACCAAAAGGCCACGGCATTTCCTACGGACGCACGACTATTCTAGAAAGAGACTCCCGTATCGCCACTGTCGGCATCGGCTACGGTGATGGCTACCCACGCTCAGCATCACATAATAATCCAGAAGTCTACCTCCACGGCAAACGCTGCCCTATCATCGGTCGCATCACCATGGATCAGATCATGGTCGACGTCACCGACCTCCCACCTAACGTGGAAGCCCGCTCTGGAGACGAGCTAGAACTCTTCGGCAGCAACATCCTCGCCACCGAGGTCGCCGAGAAAGCCGGCACCATCCCCTGGGAAATCCTCACCAGAATCACCCCACGTGT
>CAKZNV010000089.1 GCA_937132085.1 uncultured Rubritalea sp.
CAGGTGCGTGATACTTTACCTTGTTCGTCTGTGACAGGAACACAGCCCCATAGAGAGGCTACGATGCGTCCTTTGTTCGGACCTTTTCTGAGCTGGACCATTACTCCAGGGGTGTTGGCATTGAGCCAATGTGCAGGTTTTACTGAGCGAGAGATGTCTACTGGTTTCGACCAAGTAAGCCCATCATCGCTGCTGTAGGTGACGAAGGTCAAAATGTTCAGCTTAGGAGCATCATAGCCAGGTTCAGCCATTTGAATCCAGCCTGAGGCTCTCGCGTGGCGGCCATAGGGGAAGCGAGCATACATCATCATGATTCTACCGTCTTCTAACTGGACGGTGAGTGGGTCATTGATGGAGTTCATGCCGTCCTCGATAGCGACGATTTCTGGTCCCCAAGTTTTTCCACCGTCTGTGCTGCGTTTCAGGACAATGTCGTTCTGAGCATGATCATGAAGACCTAATCTACGCTCAGTAAACGCGATAACGGTCTTTTTAGAGGTGGTTAGTAATGAGGGAATTCGGTAGCCGTATTTCTTAGCATTTTTACCGTGTCCTTCTTTAGGCACTCCTTCAGGGATATCCTGAATGGCAAATACCAAAGTGCCGGCTTTAGCTGGAGTAGTAGGGATCTCTGTGGCTACTTTTGCTGTAAGGCTAGGAGCACATAAAATGAGTGAGGCGGTGATGGATGTGAATAGTTTCATAAGATAGTATTATTAATACCTGAGTGGCTATCAGACTCTATCAATCACTCAGTGGTCTGGGTATAATACCAGACTGTGTGAAAGGAGTAGAATATAAAAGCCCGCACTTCGTGAGAAGAGCGGGCTTGAAAATTGTTAGATCGTTAGATCAAACGAATCTTACGTAGGGCAATTACTTGCGACGACGTAGGATGAGCGCGAGTCCACCAAGGCCGAGAAGGGCTGTTGATGATGGCTCAGGGACAACATCAGCACTTACTGTGATGTCATCAAAGCTTACACCACCAGTGCCAGCAATAGTAAAACGAACGATGACGTCACCAGTCTGGTTAAACGTCGCAGTCTCAGCAGCCCATCCACCACCAGCAGCACCAGCGATAGCAAAATTTTGTGTATTAGCAAAAGTAGCACCACCATCAGTTGACGATTCAACTACAATATTACCTGTAGATGCTGTGAATCGCTCCCAAGAGAAATCGACTGTAGTAACTCCATCTGATCCAGCTGCATTGACAGTTAGAGTAGAAGTATTACCATGCACACTAGATTGTGCGCCTGTTAGAGCTTGCCCAGCCCATGTGCCGCCGAAAGTTCCAACAGTTGATGTCCAGACAGAGCTGTCAGTAGCGGTAATATTGTAAGCAGTGGACTGGTTATTGCCTGATGCAAAGTTATCAGATGTCTCAAAGCTCGTAGTCGCAACAACCGTAATAACAGCGTTAGATGCGAGAGTCGTTGCTGCTAGAGCTGCGAGTGTGTATTTTAATTTCATATTTTAGGTTTGTTTTTAGTTTAATATTAGTTTGCCTACTATTCTAGGCTCTCTCTTTTTTATTAGAGACGGTTAGCAATTACCTCATTCTACAATGCGTTTCGGTTGATTTTACGAAACACAATCACACTGAGGTAGTTCCTTACTAAGTAACTCCGGCATTGAGAGATTGGTTACACTAATAATTAAATTATTATCACACTACCTATTTTAAGGGATCTCTGTTGATGGACAGAGCCTGTTATTTATCTGATGATGGCTTATAGTCACTATGACCGAGCATGATCTGTTGGATTTCTTCTTCAGACAGATGGCCTTGGATAATGTAGAGTTCATCAATAAGCCCCTGATGGTAGTATTTAACTATTCCTATGTTGAGCGTTGTTCCTATATTGAACATTCTGTTGTCTTTACCAGAAAGAGAGGTGTCTATAAGTTTTCTGTGGTTACTTTTCGGTCCTACGAGAGTTATCTGTCCTGTATCGATACGGTTACCATTGATGTAGACTTGCTCCATGTATAGACCTTGTGGATTCTGAGCGCCTGAGTAACTAATGGCAATATGGTGCCATTGACCTGGTTTAGGACTAGTTGTCCTTATGGCGGTATTTGGTCCTCGTCTGATGTCTAGCTCGGCTTGGTTGCCATTTGCGGCTGAAGCTGGCATCAGGATGACGTCCCAACGTGAAAGTGCTGTAGAGTTGTCTCCCCAGCCTAGAATGCTTGAGGGCTGATTGTGTATGCTATTCTCGGGTAGTTTGAACCAGAACGAGATAGTCCTAGGCTGATCGCCCTTAAATCCAGGCCAGTTCGTTTCCATAAAGCTCGCTTTACCATCTAGCGAAAGTGCTTTGCCGAACTTTCCTGAGACAAGTGTTGCTCCATTGCCTGGTGATTTCAGTGTGGAAACGAGGTCAATGACTTCTGGATGTGTTCCTTGAGTTAAAAGTTTGTCATCACTGAGTTCATCAAAGCTCCAGTATAAATAGGGTAGGACTTTTGGGAGTTCACTCAGAAAGGCACTAGGCTTAACGGGTATCTCTGTAAGTCGCCCTATGGAGTCGATACGGCGAGCCTCTCCTCCAGTAAGGGTAGCTGATTCTTTGTGAGAGTAGTTGGCTTTAGCTAGCACTTTACCTTTTATCACATGGATTTCATCATTATCATTAGGTTTGGCTAGAATGCCGAACTCTGTGCCAAGATCAACGATATCTAGATCTTTGGTTTTAACGTTGAAGCCAATGGCCTCTTCAGGCACTTGGAACCATGCTGTTCCTTCATCTAAGGTAAGGGTGTTTTCATCAAGTAGAGTAAGGTCGGCAGGAGCCATAATGACGGATCTAACACCTGATTTAAGAGTGAGTTCCACGCTTCCTTGGCTAAGAGTCAGCCGTGATCCTTTTGCCATCAACTTTCCTTTAGGGGTGTCTATGGAATCAGCTTTGCTATGGACGAGTGCGTATTTACTGCCCTCAGTGACTTTGAATGCAAGGATCTCGGTTCCATCATCAGATTTAATAAAGAGTCCGATGGTCAATAAAACTAGCAGCAGAGCAGCTGTGCTTAGAAGTGCTAGGCGAATAGTTCTGTGTTTTTGAAATTTTAGAATTTTATCTACAGGGATCAATGGAGGGGTAATCAGTTGCTCGGTTTGCAGCATTTGAGCAGCCATTGTATCGAGATGCACAAGATTGAGATAATGACGGCGGTATTCTGGTCCCATTTTAAGGATAAGCTGAAGTCGCTCGCTTTCCTGATCGTTTAGGCAGCCATCTAGCCAAGCGCTTGCGAGGATGTCTAGCTCATCCCATATATCTGGATTCATATCTGGTTGATCGCTCATATTAGCCTATCCCCTCCTTGTTTAGGTGTTAGTGTCTTAATTTGATTTTGAATACAATCACGAAGGTTTTTTCGAGAGCGGAAGAGCATCACCTTAATCCGGCTTAATGAGGATTGATGTGTATTGCCAAGTTCTTGGATTGAATTTCCGTCACGATACCGAGAGTCCAATAAGGCACGATGTTCCTTAGGTAGCTTTTTAAGGCAAAACTCTAAGGCTTTCAGACGTTCTTCATTTTTCCATTCAGCATCCATGTGCTCGATTTCTTCTGCCATTTGAGTGACCAAGTTTTCATCGTAAATCAGCTTTGAGCGCTGCAGGTCACGATAGTTGGCCAGAATCTGAAATCTAGCAATCTTGAATGCCCATGCTCCGAAGTTGGTGCCTTTTTTGAATTGAGCAGATTTTTTCCAGAGGATTAAATTGACCTCTTGGAGGATATCCTTAGCAGTGGCAATATCACTGATAGATCCCCTGATGAAAGACAGTAAGATATCCTGATGCCCCGTAAGAAGAGTGACAAAGTCCTCCTCTGAGTTGTTAGGATTAATCTTTTCAGGAGGCTCCATATACTCACATACTCCATTATCTAGTGATACGTTACACTCTAAATCGATATTTTTTTTGTAATTCTAGTGATGGATTGAGCGATCTACAACTTCTCAGCCACTATAAAAGTGTCTATTATCTAAATTAACAAGTTTTCCTGTAACCTGTAGTCAATATTGGGAGTCTACAGATAGATGACACACACTTCAGCTTTCCCCGAGTTTGGTGATCTTATCTTTCATAGTATAGTTTTTTAGTATCAAGAAACGCTAATGTATTTTCGTTTCATGAATTAGTTCACCTGCGGATAAGGGAAACCTTGTTCGCAGGTGTTTTTTTAGGAAGCTGGCACTAAATGTTTCTTAGGCGGATGCAGAAATGCAAAAGCCCGCACTTCGTGAGAAGAGCAGGCTTGAAAATTGTTAGATTAAACGAGGAGCAATTACTTGCGACGACGTAGGATGAGAGCGAGTCCACCAAGGCCGAGAAGGGCTGTTGATGATGGCTCTGGAACAGCTGTTCCGTCGACAGTGAAGTTGTCAAATCCCATGAAGGAAATGCCCCCTGTTCCGTTATTAGCACGGATAGACAAGGTCTCGCCACCAGTGAATGTTCCATCTGTAGTGAAAACAAATGAACCAGTTTGCTCACTGCCATTGAAGAAGATGTCAGCAGCTGTGACGATTGTATGGTTTACGCTTGTTGTCGCAAGTTGTGTGAAAGTGCCTCCAGTGATGGTGCCGAATTCGACGGTCCATGTCCCAGTTTGGCCAACTGTTCCAGCTCCAGATGCAGCATTTCCGTAGTCGAAGCCAATAGTGTATTGGGTATTTGCAGCAATTGCGCTAAATCCATCGTGAGTAGCGACGAAGTCTGAAGAGGCTGCATCACCGATGAGTCTGATGCCGGACTGATTAAAGGATCGAGCATTTCCTGATGTGTCATCCCAGTTTGTTGCGATTGGGTTCTCTACTCCTGCTTCGAAGTCACCGTTAGGCACTACGATTGTTGCAGCGGAGCCTGCTAATGTTGTTGCAGTGAGTGCTGCGAGTGTGTGTGTTAGTTTCATGATTTTGGGTAATATGTTTGTGTGCTATGACTCTTGATAAGAGTCATACAAATCATTTAATCAGAAACTATACAGGTTTGCCCAGCTTTTTTGCGCCTTCAGGATAGTCTATTGTGCTAATCGTAGATTCTTTTCCAGTTCACGGATGAAGGTTTCTTTGCTTGTGCTAGCGCCCTGTAATACTTGTGAGCCACCTAGGAGCAGCTTTGGCATGACTGGGGTGCGCTTGATGAATTGTTTGTAATCATCACAGTTTTGTTTGATTATTTGATCTCCCCAGTTATCTGCTAAGGCTTTTTCCAATGCGTCTTCTCCCACTCTTTTTATTGCTTCAGCCTTAGCTACTTCTGGGAGCACGGTGTTGTTTTTAAACAGCCAATGATGGTAAGCGACGAATTTTTTCGAATCAGCTCTCCACACAGCTAATGCGTATTTCGCAAACTCACAGGCTTTTGCATGATCTTGGACTTCTACTGGCAAGTGTTTGTTACAAGAACGGTTTAGTGGAGATGGTAGAAGGATCACCGCTAAGTCGTCAGGGTATTGGATGATCGCTGATTCTAAGTAAGCATCCATTTTTCCGCAGGACTCGCAGGTATAGTCAAAATATTTTACGAGGACATGCTTGGCATCTGGGTTTCCAATGTGTGGTAGGGATTTTACACGATATGATTTATGTCCTCCGAGAAATGCGATTAAGCGGCCTTCTCCTGCCATGTGAATACCTTTGCCGTCTCCAGATCCAGCTAGCTGATCGACACGGTGTGTTGCAGGAACTGGTCCTAAAATCTGGATCAATGCCAGAATTCCAACTGCAGCGGCTCCAATAGGAGCGGCCATCATGCATTCACGTTTAGTTCTCGCTGCGTGTATCCGGAATAGTCCGAGAGCGACAAGAATTCCAATGGTATGAGTAGCCATACAATACTTACAGAAACCAGAAAACTTAAAGGTTTGTAGACCAATGAACCACACAGCAGCGCCGACTAGCGTCCACGCTATGATCAGGTGTATCATTCTCACTAAAGCTGATCTACGGCTTAGCGATAAAGCTAGTGCAAGATAGACAAAGAACGATGGCAGGCTAACAGGAATGCTACCAAAAATCACTGACCACTTGCTGCCCAGGATATTGGAGCAGCTACTACCTTTACCGCAACCTGCTAGAGAATCGATCTTGCCAGTGAGCTTCTGATAGGTAAGCCAGGCGCTGAGTAACATCGCTAGAATACAGAGGATGAGTATAGCCAATCGCAATATTGATTTTTTGTTATGATGTATTTTGGTCATGATTTGAGTAAGTAGAGAGGTATCAGAAAATAAAGAAAAAGCCCGCTCTCTTTTCAGGAAGCGGGCTTGCAAATTGTTAAATCGCTAGATCGAACGAAGGCAATTACTTGCGACGACGTAGGATGAGAGCGAGTCCACCAAGGCCGAGAAGGGCAGTTGATGATGGCTCTGGAACAGGTGCGAATGCGCCGCCTGTGTCGTAAGAGAAAGCTTCAATTGTGAAGTCGTTACCAGCACCGAGTGAACTACAGCAGTCACCTAGGATGAGACGAGGTCCACCACCTGGGTTAGATGGAGCGAAAGTGTCTGTTACTAATACTCCGTCACGCCAGATTGAAATAGCAGTTTCTGCACTATCATAAGCCATACGGAATGTGTGTGTGCCAACATTGGAGTTAGTGTCTAGGTCAGCATTAGAGCCGTTAGTCGCTGCTGCTGTGCCGATACCGTTTGTTCCGATGTAGAGGATGCCACCTGTAGCTCCTGCAGAAGGGTCTGCCCAGAGAGCTAGACCTTTAGATCCTGTAAGAGTAAGAGTAGCCTCTAATGTCCAATCACCAGTTCCAATAGTAGTTTCAAAAGCAGATGTGCCATTGTCGATTTGAACCCAACCGTTAGCAGCTGGTGTGACAGCCAATGAATCTCCAGTAAGAACGCCAGTAGCAGTAAAGCCGCTGAAATCACCTGTGAATGTAGTTCCATCATGAACAGCGCTACCTAGAGCGTAGTTTGTGAATGTTGTTACATCCTTCGTCAGGGTAATAGCGGCATGTGATGCGAGTGTTGTTGCAGCGAGTGCTGCTAGTGTGTGTGTTAATTTCATGAATTTAGTTTTATTTAATTTCGTTAAATCGGCTCCTTTTGAGAACCAGTGAATATAATATGACAGAAATCTCAAAAAATAGTCAATTTATTTGAGTGGTTTTTATGTCAAACCAGTCTTCCCTTATGCTGAAATAGTCATTTGACGGGGCTCTAATAGGAGCAA